>JANPIQ010000277.1:0-1976 GCA_031425075.1 Sphingomonadales bacterium | reverse complement strand
CCGACGCGATTGCCGCACGTTGGAAAAAGTCCGAAGGCGGAAGCTGCTTAGGATCGCCGACGACTACAACCTGATCGGCGCGCAGCAATCCGCCCAACGCATCTTCCGGCCGCATTTGCGAAGCCTCGTCGATGACGAGCAGATCGAACGTCAGCAGGCCGGGTGTAAGATACTGGGCGACAGAAATCGGACTCATCAACAGGACTGGCTTTATCCGCTGAAGCGCAGTCGGTGCCTGTTGGAACAATCGGCGCAGGGCCATGTGAGCACGCTTCTTGCCGATTTCTCCGCGCACGATCCTCATCTCGCCCTGCGCCCCTTGCGGCACTTGCGCGAGGTGTCCGGCAAGGATCGTCGTCACATTGTCGTTCAGCCGTGAGCGTTCGAGCCCGCCGAACTCCCTGGCAAGCGCGTGACGATCGAGAACTGCAATCTCCCTGAGCACGGGCGACACGGCAATGGCGTCCCGCCACAGCCGTTCGGCGCGCGCATATTTCAGCTCGATGACCGCGGCGCTGCCGTCCATCCCATCGTTGGAGACTCGCGCCGCGAGCGCCGCCACTCCGCCAGCCGCCAGCCCCCCCTCCAGTCGGCGCAACCGTGCCCATTCTCCGTAGCGGTCGATCGATTCCGCCATCGCGGACAGCCGCGCGACGACATCGATCAGATCGACCCCATCGACGCCGCCGTCGAACACGGACGACTCCAGCTGCAGCATGCCGACGAGCCGATCGATCGCGGAGCGCGCGAGCGGCATCGTCCGCTGCAATTCGGCGACCATCACGCGCAGTGCCGACGCATCGCCGCTCAGCGCGATCGCGCGTTCGATGTCGATCGCCAGTGGCGCGCTTCGCACTTGCGCGACCCATGCCGCGACCTGCGCGATCCGTGCAAAATCGGTTCGCTCGCCCCGCCACATCTCGCCCAGCGCCGACGCCATGAACGCCTCGTCATCACCCCACCGCGAACGCAGGCGCTTCACCTCGATCAGCCGGTCGATCATCGCCACGCGGTCAGCGGCGGACTTCGGCAATGGCGCGTGGAGGATCCCACCCAGTTGTCGAGACGCATTGCGATACGCCGATCCCCATCGTGCGAAGAAAGACGCCGTTCCGGCAAACAATGGCGCACGCAATGTCGCGGCGTCGCTGTCGAATGCGATATCGATGAACGCGGTGGCCTCCGCATCGCGCAATTCGCGCCACGCGAGCGCCGTGTCGATCGCTTCCGCCAGCCGCGTCGGGTCCGCGACACTGGAAATCGCGCGGGCAAGACCGTGTTCCGCCTCGGGTAGTCCATCGATCCTGCCCAGCGTGTCCTCGACGGTGGACATGCTCGACAGCGATCGCGCCAAGGGCAGGGTCATGGCGGTCAGCGGCGCGTCGAGGGCGTCACGCAAGGCGCGCGCCGCTGCAGCTGCAACCGTCAGCTCACCCTTCAGTCGCGCGAGCTCGACCGGCTGCAGATCAAGGGCACCAACGCCCCAGAACGGATGCGATCGGGATGAACCGGCGGACTGCAACAGAGCCGCGAAATCCATCAGATCGCTGGACAGCGAGCGTTCCTGCTCCCGCGTCATCACTGGCAGAACATCGGCATCCAGCTTCGGTGCCGGGGCATCCATCCCGATGTATCGCGCCTGGCGCGCAAGAACCGAAAACGGCGTCTCCCCGGTCGCGCCGATCGGCCTATGCAAGGCAGCAGCGATGTCGTTCAGCCGATCGCGTTTCTCCGTGAGTACGACCGGCGGATGCGGCATGGCGGGAACCGCCTGCGCGGCGGCCAGTGTCCGCGCAACTTCGGCCAGCACGATTTTCTTGCTGGCCGATTTGGAATGGAGTTCCAGGCAGACGTCGCGCAGACCGACTTTGACCAGGCGATCATGGACGACGGACAGCGCCGCCATTTTCTCCGCCACGAACAGGACAGTTTTGCCTTCTTTCGCGGCGGCGGCAATGATGTTGGTGATGGTCTGG
>JANPIQ010000276.1:0-2076 GCA_031425075.1 Sphingomonadales bacterium | reverse complement strand
GTCAGTGAGGTGAGCGGCGATGCCCCCGTGCCTCCATCATAGCCCGAAATCGTGACATGATCGGCGCGCGCCTTCGAGACGCCTGCCGCCACGGTTCCCACGCCGACCTCTGACACCAGCTTTACCGATATCCGGGCGCCTGTGTTGACGTTCTTAAGATCGTGGATCAACTGCGCGAGATCCTCGATCGAGTAAATGTCATGATGCGGCGGAGGCGAGATCAAGCCGACACCCGGCGTCGAGTGACGCACCTTGGCGATATTCTTGTTAACCTTGTCGCCGGGCAATTGCCCGCCTTCGCCAGGCTTTGCCCCTTGCGCCATCTTGATCTGGATATCGTCGGCATTGACCAGATATTCGGTGGTCACCCCGAATCGTCCAGAAGCAACCTGTTTGATCGCCGACCGCATCGAATCGCCATTGGCCATCGGGGTGTACCGATCCGACTCCTCCCCGCCTTCGCCGGTGTTCGATCGCGCGCCGATCCGGTTCATTGCGATTGCCAGCGTGGTGTGCGCTTCGCGGCTGATCGAGCCGAGGCTCATTGCGCCGGTTGCGAACCGCTTCACGATCTCAGCCGCAGGCTCGACATCTGCCAGTGCAAGCGGCTTTTCGGCCTTCTTCAGAATCATCAGACCGCGCAGTGTCTTCGCCGCTTCGGCCTGTCCGTTGATGGCCTGCGCGAACTCCTCGAAACTTTTGACGTTATTCCCGCGTACGGCATGTTGCAGGCTTGCGACGCTGTCTGGGGTCCACGCATGCGCTTCGCCCCGTATGCGGTATCCGTAAATGCCGCCCACATCGAGCATCGTGCGGTAAATCGGGTTATTGCCATACGCGTCGGCGTGACGGCGCACTGTCTCGGCGGCGATGTCGCTAAGGCCAGCGCCTTCGATCGTGGTCGACGTCCCCGTAAAGTATCGATCGATAAAGCCGCTCGACAGCCCGATCGCGTCAAAAATCTGTGCACCGCAGTAACTCTGGTAGGTCGAAATTCCCATTTTCGACATGACCTTGAGGATGCCCTTACCCACCGCCTTGATGTAATTTTTTTGCGCGCCCTCAGTCGTTACAGCCAGACCTTGGCGGATTCGGATATCCTCTATCGTTTCGAACGCGACATAAGGATTGATGGCTTCGGCCCCATAGCCTGCCAGCATGCAGAAATGATGGACCTCGCGCGCTTCGCCGGTTTCGACGACAAGCCCTGTCTGCATCCGCAGCCCCTGCCGGACAAGGTGATGATGCACTGCTGCGGTCGCAAGAAGCGCGGGCATCGCAATCCGATCGATGTTCTGCGCGCGGTCTGAAAGGATGAGGATGTTTTTATCCTGAAGCACCGCCTCGGTCGCGGCCCAGCACATTTCCTTCAGCGCCATTTCGAGCGCCTCGGCTCCACCCGACGCCGGCCAGGTCATATCGATGGTCTCGGTCCGAAACGCGCCATCGAGTGCTGCTTCGACCGACCGCATCTTGGCGAGATCGGCGTTGGTCAATACCGGCTGATCGACCTCGAGACGCTTGTGCGTTCCGGCGTCGCGCCCGAGCAGATTGGGGCGCGGCCCGATCATCGACACAAGGCTCATCACCAGTTCTTCGCGGATCGGATCGATGGGTGGATTGGTAACCTGCGCGAAATTCTGCTTGAAATAGTCGTAGAGCAAGCGCGGTCGCGCCGAAAGGACGGCAATCGGCGTATCTGTGCCCATCGATCCGATCGGGTCTTCACCCGCGCGCGCCATCGGCTCAAGGAAGCGCGAAACATCCTCTTGCGTGTATCCGAACGCCTGCTGCCGATCGAGCAGCGCGGCCGGATCATTCGCCAGCGCGGGGAGACTGATTTCGACTGCGTCCAGATCCTTGAGCTTGTACTGGGCAGCCTTGAGCCAGTCGGAATAAGGATCGGCCTGCGCGAGATTGCGCTTGATCTCCTCATCCTCGATGATCCGGCCCTGCTCCATATCAATCAGCAGCATTTTGCCGGGCTGCAATCGCCATTTGCGGACGATATTGTCTTCCTTGACGGGCAGGACTCCGCTTTCTGAAGCCATGATGACCAGATTGTCGTCGGTCACG
>JANPIQ010000275.1:0-2840 GCA_031425075.1 Sphingomonadales bacterium | reverse complement strand
TGCCGGAAACGCCCGCCGCCCGTGCCCGCGCAATGACTCCTGCCTGATCCTCGACCAGCCCACGATAATTCAGGTGGCAATGGCTATCGATGAACATCAGATGGCGTCGTCCACCGGATCGAGCCGCGGAAACAGCCCGTGGGGCTTGTCAAGCCGGAACGCCCCTTCTGCCAGCGAAGAATACCAATGCTGCACAATCCCTGCATATGTGCGGTTGCCTGTCGGTATCCCCATCTGGTCGAGCAACCGATCCGCGCTTTCAGGAATGATCGGCAGGATCGCTACGGCGAGTTGAGAGATACAGATGTACAGCGTCGCAAGCACGGTTTCCATTCGTTCGGGGTCGGTTTTGCGGAGCGCCCACGGGGCCTGGGCGTCGACATAGGCATTGCAAGCGAACACGGCCTGCATCCACTGCTCTATGGCCTGCGACATGGCAAAATCTGCAAATGCGAGTGGCATCCTGTTCGAAACAGTCTCCCCCACCAGCGCGAACAGCGCGTCGTCTTCGGCGGTGTGACCAATCGCCTTTGGCAACAACCCGTCGCAATTCTTGAAGATCTGAGACAAAGTCCTCTGCGCCAGATTGCCGAAACTATTGGCGAGCTCGGCATTGCACCGGGCGATGATCGCGTCTTCGCTATACGTTCCGTCCTGCCCGAATGCGACTTCGCGCAGCAAGAAGTACCGAAAGGCATCGACGCCGAACCGTTGGGCAAGCGCAAGCGGGTCAGCCGCGTTCCCCGCTGATTTTCCCATTTTTGCCCCATCGCGAGCCAGAATGAACCCGTGACCGAATATTTGCTTGGGCAGCGGCAGGTCTGCCGACATCAGAAATGCTGGCCAGTAGACTGCGTGAAACCGAACAATGTCTTTTCCGATTATGTGCACATCGGCAGGCCAGAAGCGCGCAAAATCGCCATCGCGATCCGGAAATCCTATTCCCGATAGATATGTCGTGAGCGCATCAACCCACACATACATCACGTGATCGTCCGAACCGGGGACTTTTACACCCCAATCGAAACTAGTGCGCGATACGCTGAGATCGCGCACCCCCCCTTCGACAAACCGCAACACCTCGTTTCGCCGGCTTTCGGGGCGAATCCAGCCAGGGTTGGCACGATAGAGCGCGAGAAGTGGCTCCTGATACTTCGACAGACGAAAAAACCATGTATGCTCAGTTGTCCATTCGACCGGCGTTCGCTGAGGTGAGAGCTTGATGCCCCCCTCCCCGTCGACCAATTCCTTCTCATCATAAAACGCTTCATCGCGAACGCTGTACCAGCCTTCGTAACGATCCAGGTACAGGTCGCCCGATGCTTGCATCGCTGTCCATAATTCGGCACTGGCCGCGTGATGTCGAGGATCAGTTGTGCGCATGAACACATCAAAGCTGATATTCAACGCTGAGCACATCTCCTTGAAATAGTTCGACATTTCGTCAGCAAACTCACGTGTATCGCGATTTTCCCGCCGGGCGGTCTGCGCCATTTTGAGGCCGTGCTCGTCGGTGCCTGTCACCAGGCGCACGTCGCGGCCCATCAGTCTGTGAAATCGCGCAATCGCATCGGTCGCAATTGCCTCATACGCGTGACCGATATGCGGACGTCCGTTGGGATAAGCGATTGCTGTGGTGATGTAATAAGGATCGCCAGACATGCTTTGCAGTTAGGCGGACTGCCGCGCTGGAGC
The DNA here is from genome assembly GCA_031425075.1 of Sphingomonadales bacterium. GTDB lineage: Bacteria > Pseudomonadota > Alphaproteobacteria > Sphingomonadales > Sphingomonadaceae > Aquisediminimonas. Next base: position 1,145 of record JANPIQ010000275.1, on the reverse strand, counting down.
AAGGCTGGCAACAATTCCGGTCAGTCTTAGCGCGACCGCCGCAGGATCGAGCGATCCGCCCGCGGCGGCATTCGCAATACGCTTGGCCGATTCCCAGCTGGCAATGATCTTTCCACGTTCAGGCTCGCTGGCATTGCGGGCGCGCTGGCAGAGAAAGTGCGGAACCAGATCAAGGAATGCCTCATACCGGCGCTGAGTTCGCGAATTGAACAACAGCGCCAACGCCGCACGCTCGATGTTATTGGCGTCTCCATCGGCTGCGATCCGCGCAACTGCTTCGTAAAGTGTATCGAGACCAAGGCCCGATAGCGATAGCGCCCGGCTTGCCGATCCGCCCGACCGGCCGATCAGCGAATCGATTTCGTCCTCGCTCGCTTCGGGGAGATTGCCCGACAAGATCGCCGCCATGACGTCATGTCGCAAGGCACGAAACCGCAACATTCGGCACCGCGAACGGACCGTCGGTAGCAATCGGCCGGGGGCATGGCTGATAAGGAGAAACACGGTGCCGGCAGGCGGCTCTTCGAGAATCTTGAGCAGCGCGTTTGCAGCGGCCCGTTCCATATCGTCGACCGAATCAACGATGATCAGCCGCCGTTCGGATAGCGACGGCTTGAGCGCACATGCGGTACGGAGAGTGCGGACTTGCTCTATCGAAATGTTGCGGACGCGTTCGAGGGTCTGCGGCCATTGTCGGCGATCAAGATCGCGGACCGATTTTGCATCCTTGGGCAGGCGGTCCAGCAGATAAAGATCGGGATGGCTAAACGCATCGCACAGCCGGGCAATCGGATGATCTTCGGTCATCTCGTGCTTGAGACCCGGGTCGGTCGCTTCAGCCAATAATTGGCGTGCAAACCGCAGGGCCAGACTGGCCTTGCCGATCCCTTGTGGCCCCGTCATCAGCCACGCATGGGGCGCACGCTCACCGGACATTGCTGAACGGAATGCGGCAACTTCGTGCTCATGACCCAAGATGGTCACGCGATGATATCGCGCAATGACGATATGATCTGTTCGGTCACGCGCTCAGGAGATTGATCGGCATCGACAGTGACGAAGCGGTGCGGTTCTTCCTCCGCCGCTACCTGCCGACCGCCGCCGCCGTCCTGCCGGAAGTGTCCCCGCGGACGAACCGGTGACGG
>JANPIQ010000274.1:0-1907 GCA_031425075.1 Sphingomonadales bacterium | reverse complement strand
TCTGTGTACGGAACGATCACGATATGCCCGTCGCTCGTTGGAAATGGCTGGCGTGCAGGATCGATCTGGCGGGCATAACCTGGCGGACCGATAGGTGGATCGAAGACCGAATCCTGTAAATGTTCGGTCAGCATGAAGCTGGTGAAGCATTCGAGCATCGGCACTTCGACATTCTGGCCTTTCCCGGTGCGCAGCTTGTGCACCAGCGCTGCGAGCATTGCCTGTGCGCCATATGTGCCAGACACCTTGTCGGCGATCAGCGAGGGGAGATATCGGGGGGCCGGGTTGCCATCGGTCATTGGCAACAGGCTGGTCGTGCCCGAAGCTGCCTGAATCACATCGTCATACGCCGGATCATCGGCATAGGGACCGTTTTGCGCAAAGCCTGCCAAATGGGCGTAGATGATGTCGGGCTTTATGGCCTTCACATCGTCATACCCGAAGCCAAGCTTGCTCAGCGCCTTCATTCGCACGTTGTGAACGAAGATATCGGCGGTTTCGAGCAGGCGACGGAGAACTTCGGCATCGTTGGAGTTTTTCAGATCAAGCACGATCGAACGCTTTCCGCGATTCACGGTCAGATGCGTGGCGCCCATCAACGGCCCGACTTTGGATTTCCCCATGAAGCGCGGCGTATCGCCCGTCGCTGTTTCGATCTTGATGACATCCGCGCCTAGATCGGCGAGCATCTGCGTCGCGTACGGGCCGAAGATCACTGTCGTCAGATCGACGATCCTGATGCCGTCAAGCATCCCAAAGCCCGGCAAATTCATCAGCTATAGTCGTCGGAGAAACCATAAGCGCCGTGTTGCGCGCCTTGCCGTGCGACGTCGAGGCTCAAAATAGCGAGGTCGTGCACCTTTGCGTCGAGATCGCGAACGTGATCGCGCAACAGCGCTTCGCCGCGAAATCCCATTTCCTCGAACAGTGCGATTGCGCCGCGCTGGTCAGGCGTCATCCGCGCGATCAATTTTTCTGCACCGGCATCGATGGCGTCGGCAAATGCGTGTTGCAACAATACTCGGCCCAGCCCTTTGCCGCGCATGTCTTCGGCAATGAGCACACGGAGCTCGGCAACGTGCGGAGACCAGCCCAATTCATCGCGCACGACTGCAGTGCTGCCAACGATGCGATCGCCCTCGACTGCCACCAGGCTGTCGATTTCCCTATCGGCGATAGAGGTCAGCCACGCACTCAACACCTTGGGATGGCGGATGTCACGGGCAAGAAACAGCAGATCATGGCGTGGCAGTGCCAGCGCAAAATCGCGCATCGCGTCCAGATCGGTTTCGGTAAAGCCACGCAGCGTGATCTGCGCCCCGCCGCAGTCAATCGTCTTCGGGTATTCGCTCAAGTACTGCGCTCCTGTAACCAGATATCGAGTTGCGGCCACAGCCGCCGCACCGCGTTTGCACCGCCGACAAGGCTGACATGGCCGCCTTTAAGGACAAGCTCGGTCTTGTCTTGCGACCCGATCATGCCGATCAGCGGCTCGGATGCAGGACGTGGAACGATGTGATCGTGTTCAGCGGCAACATGCATGTAGGGAACGGTGATGTTCGATAATCGCACCGGGCGGCCGGCAACCGTCATCCGGTTTTCGAACAATGCATTATCCCACATCAGCTGCTCGGTGGTTTCCTTGAAATAACGCCCGGCGAGCGGCAACATGTCATTCGACCAGCGTTCGATCAGGCGGTAGCCCTTGACGAATTCATCGTTCCAGTAATTGTCCCACAGGCGAAAATTGGCGGCGGCGCGTCCAGCCGGCCGCAGCATGTCGAACCCTGTCAGCAGGTAATCTGCAGGCGCATTGCCATAGGTATCGATCAGCCGGTCAACATCGAAAAACCGCTTGTCGGTCCACGCCTGGAACAATTCCATCTTGCTAAAATCGACCGGCGTCG
>JANPIQ010000273.1:0-10714 GCA_031425075.1 Sphingomonadales bacterium | reverse complement strand
AGTTCGAGCATCATCATCGCCTGCGCGATATAGCTGAACGATCCTTGCACGACCGACTGGTGCGTGTGGAACGCGCCCTTCGATTGGCCGGTCGATCCCGATGTAAACAGGATCGTCGCGATATCGTCGCCGGTCAGTTCGGGCAGGCTAGCCTGGCCGCCCCCTGCCAAAAGCGGGGCGATCGCCTCATCGATCGGCTTGGCGATATCGAGCGTCACGATCTTCGCAGGCCCCGAATAGCCATGATCGGCGAGGCGTGCGCTGCGCTGCGGGTCGGCGAGCACGAGACTGCACCCGACATCGGCGATTCCTGCGGAGAGCTCTGCCCCCTGCCACCAGCCGTTGAGCAGCGTGGCTATGCCGCCTGCCATCAGCGTGCCCATGTAGAGTACTACCCATGACGGCGCGTTCCGCATCGCGATACCGACGCGATCGCCCTTCTTGACGCCATGATCGGCAACCAGCGCGGTTGCGACCTTCTGTGCTGCCGCGAGCGTCTTGGCGAAGGTCAGCCGCTCTTCGCCGCAGATGATAAATTCAGCGTCGCCGTGCTGCATGCAGAAATAGAGGAAATAAAGCGACAATGTGGGCGGGGCCACCGCGATGGCAGGAAGCTGGATGCCGTTTTTTTCGACCATCGTGACGGGCAAGGTGCCGCCGGGTCCGGTGATCCGCGCGACCGCATCATGAATGCGCAAGTCGAGTGCCGATGGCATAATCGTGTATCTCCTACTTGGTCTTCTGCTTTGTGGCCCTTATGGGGCGGAAAACCGCCGGGGAAAAGCCTTGATCCTGACCTTGACTGTCGATGCTGCCAACGCAATCCGCTGGACCGATCTGGGCCTGTCGCCGATTGCGCTCGATCTGGGGTTTTTCAAGCTGCGCTGGTATGCGCTGTCGTACATCGCGAGCATCGTTCTGGGCTGGTGGTATCTTACCAAGCTTATCGACCAACCCGGTGCGCCGATGGCCAAACGCCATGTCGATGATTTCATCTTTTATGCAACGCTAGGCATCATTCTCGGCGGGCGCGTCGGCTACATCCTGTTCTACAAGCCCGAGATGATCGCTGATCCGATATCGATGCTCAAGCTGTGGGAAGGCGGCATGTCGCTCCATGGCGGGCTGCTCGGCACGGTCTTTGCGATCTGGCTGTTCTGCCGCAATCACAAGCTCAACATGCTGCGGGTATGCGATTATGTCGCGTGCGCCACGCCGTTCGGGCTGGTGCTGGTGCGGATTGCCAATTTCGTCAATGGCGAGCTGTGGGGCCGCCCGACCGACGCGGCGTGGGGCATGATCTTTCCCGGCGGCGGCGAGATCGCGCGGCACCCAAGCCAGTTGTACGAAGCGGCAGGCGAAGGGCTCGTCTCGATGATCATCCTGTGGTTCCTGTTCTGGAAAACCGGGTCGCGATACTATCCCGGCCGTCTCGTGGGCACGGGGCTTGTTATTTACGGCATCGCGCGGAGTGCCATCGAACTGCTGCGCGAACCTGACAAGGGGCTCGAAAACCTGTCATGGGGCCTTACCATGGGGCAGACGCTCAGTATCCCGATGATCATTGTCGGCGTGTATCTGATCGCGACGGCCAAAGCGCGACGGCAGAGGGTCGAACCGGTGGCAGGCACCTCTAGCGTCGCATGACCGCAGACGCTCCGCTGGCCGAGCGGCTCGCCGCAGCGATCGCGGCGCAGGGCCCCATTCCGGTCGCGCATTATATGGCGGTTGCCACGACGCATTATTATGCCACCCGCGATCCGCTGGGGGCCGAGGGCGATTTTATCACCGCGCCTGAAATCAGCCAGATGTTCGGCGAAATGATCGGGTTGTGGCTCGCCGATCTGTGGATCCGGATGGACAAGCCAGTGTGTGCCTATGTCGAACTGGGACCGGGGCGTGGCACGTTGGCCGCAGATGCGCTCCGGGCGATGGCGATGGTCGGCCTCAAGCCAGAGGTTCATCTTGTCGAAACCAGCAGCGCGCTCAGGATCAAACAGGCCGAAAAGCTGGCAGGCGCGGTCTGGCATGACAGCCTCGATACGCTGCCGACAGACCGGCCGTTGCTGATCGTAGCGAATGAATTCTTCGATTGTCTGCCTGTTCACCAGATCGTGCGTGCCCGCGGGGGCTGGTTCCAGCGGGTGATCGGGCATGACGGCCTGCGCTTTGTGACAGGCTATGGCAAGCCGGTTCCTGTCGATGTGATCCCCGAATCGCTTCGCAGCGCGCCCAATGGCGCAGTGATCGAAACATCGCCCGCCTGCGTGGCGATCATGCAGAATTTGGCACAGCGGCTCGCCGCGCAAGGTGGGATCGCAGCGATCATCGATTATGGCTATGATGGGCCCAAGGCGGGCGAAACGGTGCAGGCGGTTTTGCGCCATGCCTTCGCCGACCCATTCGAAGATCCCGGCGAGCGCGATGTGACAGCACATGTCGATTTCGAAACGCTGACTGCAATGGCCGAATTGTGCAACACCATCGTCCAGGGCCCGGTTGCGCAGGGGGTGTGGCTCAAACATCTGGGAATATCCGAACGCGCAGCCGCGCTGTCAGAAATTTCTCCGCCGCGCGCTGACCAATTTGCAGGCCAGCTAGCGCGGCTGACTGGCGATGATGCGATGGGGCGGCTGTTTCGCGTGCTCGCGGTGCGATCGCGGCACTGGCCCGAAGCCGATGGTTTCGGGGGCGTCGCTAATGCCGGTTGACGTCATCCGTGCCGGGGCGCTCGACGGCGTGCCGCATGGGTTTCTGGGGCGGCGCGGCGGCGTTTCGCACAATCTTTATGCGTCGCTCAATGTCGGGCTTGGCTCGGGCGACAATCAGAATGCGGTTGCCGAAAACCGTGAGATCGCGGTCGAGGCGGTCGAACGCGGCGCCAGACTGGTCACGCTGCATCAGGTCCATTCGGCAAGCGCGCTGATCGCGACGGCACCCTGGCGCGATGCCGAACGTCCGCCTGCCGATGGCATGGCCACCGCGACGCCGGGGCTGTTGCTGGGCATATTGTCGGCCGATTGCGCGCCGGTGCTGCTCGCCGATCGCGATGCCAAAGTGGTTGGCGCGGCGCATGCCGGGTGGAAGGGGGCGCTGGGCGGCATCACCGATTCGGTCATCGCGCAGATGGAGGCTCTGGGTGCCGACCGCAAGCGGATCACTGCCGCGATCGGTCCGTGCATTGCGCGCGCGTCCTACGAAGTCGATGCCGCGTTCGTGGCACGCTTTACAGAGGCTGACCCGGGCAATGAACGCTTCTTCCCCGGAGGCCGGGCCGGCCATGCGCAGTTCGATCTTGAAGGTTACGTCGTGCACCGGCTGGCGATGGCAGCGGTCGGGCGAATCGAGGCGCTCGGGATCGATACCTACGCGCAGGAGGATCGCTGGTTCAGCTACCGGCGTGCCACGCATCGCGGCGAACCCGATTACGGCCGCCAGATCGCGCTGATCGGCGTTCGCGCATGACGGCGGCGCGGGCGGGGCTGTTCGCCGGTCTCAGCCTGTTCGCGCTGATGCTGATTATGCCGCCACCTGAATCGGTGCCGATGCTCGCCTGGCACACGCTCGCTCTGCTCGTCTTGATGGCCATACTGTGGATGACCGAGGCGCTGCCACTGACCGCGACGGCGCTGCTGCCCTTTGTCGTGCTGCCGCTGCTGGGGGTGATGAAGACGGGCGAAGTCGCTGCGGCCTATTTCTCGCCGATCCTCTTCCTCGTCCTGGGCGGGGCGTTCCTCGCGCTCGCGATCGAGCGGACCGGCCTCCACCGGCGGCTCGCGCTGGCGATTGTCGCGCGCGGCGGGGGTAGCGCGGGATCGATGCTGCTCGCGTTCATGGCGGCAACAGCAATCCTGTCGATGATTGTCTCGAACACAGCAACCGCGCTAATCATGATGCCGATTGCGATCGCCGTGCTCGTCGCGACGGGGGTGGAGTCAGGCGAAACCGATGGTCTGGCAGGCGCGTTACCGCTTGGCATTGCGTTTGCCGCGACCATCGGCGGTCTGGGTTCGCTGGTGGGATCACCGACCAACGCGATTGCTGCCGGGCTGATTGCGTCGACAACCGGATACCGGATCGATTTCCTCACCTGGGCAGCATTTGGCATCCCGATCATGCTGCTTGGTATCCCCCTGTGTTGGGCGATCCTGATGCGCGTGCAACAGGTTCGCGCCGACGGGTTTGATCGTCATGCCGCCGCCGCGGCGATTGGAACCCCGGGTCGCTGGAGCATTGCCGAAAAGCGGCTGGTTCCGCTTGTGGCACTGGTCGTTCTGGGATGGGTGACGTTGCCGCTGGCAGATGGGCTGATCCCCAGAGGCATGGTCGAGGACGGCACGATCGCGATCCTGGGCGGATTGCTGCTGTTCGTCATCCCCGATGGCACCGGACGTGCGCTGCTCAACTGGAACGAGGCCAACAGGGCGCCGTGGGACGTGATCATGATGTTCGGCGGCGGGCTTGCGCTCGCAGCAGGGATCAGTGCGTCAGGGCTCGACGATTGGTTGGGCAGCGCGCTGCGGCCGCTGGGCGGGGTCCACCCCGTCATCATCGCGCTGGTGCTGGTGGCGATCGTCGTGCTGATCACCGAATTTGCCTCGAATGTCGCAACGGCGAGCGGGATCATGCCCGTTGTCGGCGGGTTGATCGCAGCGACGGGGGCCGATCCGGCGCTGCTTGCGATTTCGGCAGCCATGGCCGCAAGCTGGGGCTTCATGCTGCCATCAGGCACGGGACCGAATGCGATTGCCTGGGCCACGGGGCATATCGCGCTGCCGCAGATGCTGCGCGCTGGCTTCATGCTCGATCTTGCAGGAATTCCGCTGATCGTCGGAAGCGCATGGATTGTCGGGCAGCTTATCGGCTAGAAGGTTTCATCTGTTACCGATTGGAACCTTGCAATGTCCAAACTGCCCACCACTCCGCGCCGCCGCCCCAAAGCCGACATCCGCGAAATTGGCGGGCGGCCGTTGAAGCCTGCCACGCTGATGATGGGGCATGGCTATGATCCTGCTCTGTCCGAAGGGTCGCTCAAACCACCAATCTTCCTCACTTCGACCTTCGTGTTCGAAAATGCGGCTGCGGGAAAGCGTTTTTTCGAAGGCGTGACCGGCAAGCGTCCCGGCGGGGCCGAAGGGCTGGTCTATTCGCGCTTCAACGGCCCCAATCAGGAAATTCTCGAGGATCGGCTGAGCGTCTGGGAAGGATCCGAAGATGCGCTGACCTTTTCGAGCGGCATGTCGGCAATTGCGACAGTGCTGTTCGCTCTCGTCCAGCCGGGCGACGTCATCCTCCATTCGGCCCCGCTTTATGCTGCAACAGAAACCTTCATCGCGCGCATCCTGGCGCGTTTCGGGGTGACTTGGATCGATTTTCCGGCAGGTGCGACCGAGGCCGAAATCGATGCTGCGTTTTCCAAGGCGGAAGGCCAGGGGCGGGTCGCGCTGATCTATCTCGAAAGTCCCGCAAACCCGACCAATGTGCTCGTTGATATCGAGGCTGTGGCAAAGGTGCGCAATGCGCGCGCTGCCGATCATCGCCCGCCGATCGTGATCGACAATACGTTCCTCGGCCCGATCTGGGCGCGTCCGCTCGATCAGGGTGCCGATATCGTTGTCTACAGCCTCACCAAATATGCCGGCGGCCATAGCGATCTTGTCGCAGGCGGCGCACTGGGGAGCCAGACGCATATGGATGCGGTGCGCGCAATGCGGAACACGATCGGGACAATCCTCGACCCCAACAGCGCATGGATGCTGTTGCGCAGCCTCGAAACACTCGAACTGCGGATGACGCGCGCCGGCGAAAATGCGGCGAAAGTCTGCGCCTATCTGCGCAATCACCCCAAGGTCGAATCGATCGTGTACCTGGGGTTCCTCGACGATCCACGTCAGGCCGACATCTACGCGCGCCATTGCAGCGGCGCGGGATCGACCTTCTCGCTCTATCTTAAAGGCGGAGAGGCCGAGTCGTTCGCGTTTCTCGACGCGCTTCAGATTGCCAAGCTGGCGGTGAGCCTTGGCGGCACCGAGACGCTGGCGAGCTGCCCTGCTGCGATGACGCATTTGTCGGTGCCCGATGCCCGCAAGGCGGCGCTCGGGATCACCGACAATATGGTGCGCATATCAGTGGGCGTCGAAGATGCCGACGATCTGATTGCAGATTTCACGCAGGCGCTCGAGGCGATCTGACGCCACTGGTCAGCGTCAATCCTCTTGCGCGGCGTCGATATTGACCGTCGTTTCGGCGAGCTTGGTCATATACTCGTCGCCGCCATAGGTTTCCTTGGTGACGGTATCGAGCGCCTTGACCGCCGATTTGAGGCCAAGCGCTTCGGCATAGGCGGCCGCAGTTCCGAACCCGGCAATGCCGTAATGCGTCATCCGCTGGTACTGCGCGATGACGAGCGCGTCGAGCAGCGGGCCCTTTTCGGGGGCTTCGTCGATCGTGTGCTTGAGCGCCTCGCTCACAAGGCCTTCCATGCCCTTACAATGTTCCTTTTTGACCTTTTCACCCGATTCCTCGAGCAGAGCTTTGAGTGTTTCGGTGTGCCGGGTGATGCCCTCTTGCGATTTCACCAGCATCTCCTTGAGCGCCGGATCGCTGACTTTGCCGGCCATCTTCTTGACCGCCTTCGTCATCTGATCGTTGGCGGACCAGAGATCCTGCAGTTCACCGGTGTAGAGGTCTTCGAGGCTTTCGGGCGCGGACATGGGTAAATCTCCTTCAGCACAACAGCGATGCTGCTGTTCCTAACGAGATGCGCCGTGCGGAGTTCCGCACGTCATGCCGATGACCGACTTCTCAGCCGATCCGCCAGAACGGCCTATCGGCTTGGCGCGAGCTTGGTGTTCAGCACCCATCCGACATTGTCATTTTCGTCGGCGACTTCCCACCACAGCCCGTTTTTGTTGCCCGTCGGGTAGACGATTGCGCCAACAGGAATCGTGCGGATGACTGCGCCTGTCGGTGTCGCGGTGCGGCGCAGCGCGACGGGACCTTGTGCGGTGAAGGTCTTGGCAGGTGCCGCTTCGGCAGTGCCTTCCTGGCCCGGTTGAACGCCACCGAGTTCGATGACGAGCTTGGCATAGGCATCGATGAACGCCAGCGTCACGATCCGGCCGATATCGGTATTGTCATACCCGCCGCCGACTGCGCCTGCCGCGCCGCCGCCGAAAAACCCACCGCCACCGACGCCGAAGCTGACGTCGTTCTTTGCGGCATAGCCTTCCTGAACTGCGATCGTTTCGGTCGTGCGCACATTGGTAAGCGACAGGACGGTATTGGCCTCGAGTTTCTTGCTCTTGATACCCCCAAGAAGCCCGCCGACAACGCGCCCCCCGAGCAGCCCGCCAATCGCGCCAGCTGCGCCTGACCCTTGCGAATTGCTGTTGGCGGCCTGCACTTCGGCGACAAGGACGTAATCGGCAGCCTTGATCTGCCCCTGCCCGACGTTCGATTTGCGCTGCAAGCCGAGCCCGGCTTCGATGTCGCGTTCGCGCGAAGCCGCCTTGAGGCCAGTACCGCGATCGACGATGTTAAAGCATCCCGACCGCTGGACGAGCACACGGATCAGCTTTTGCGGCGCTGCCAGCTGGAACTGCGTCCAGCCGAAAGGATCGTCACCATCGGCAATCGAGACCGTGCCGAGTTTGCGCGTGCATTTGGGCACGTCGGTCAGCGCCTGACGCTGCAGCTTTTCGGCCTTGCTCGGCTTGGCTTGCTTGGGCGCGGCGGCCGCGGGTGCGGATATCAGCACGCCGATCGCGGCGCTGGTCGTTACGAATACGCGAAAAACAGACATGCGATTCCCCACTTCAGGTCTGGATGTGTTTGCGCGCCCCTAAGCAATCATGGTCTGACGCCATGTGCCTGCCATCACATGATAGTGTTTATTTTGTCTTGCGCAAAGCGGCTTGAGCTGCCGCCAGTCGCGCGATCGGAACGCGATAGGGAGAGGCGCTGACATAATCGAGCCCGATCGATTCGCAAAAGGCAATGCTGGATGGGTCGCCGCCATGTTCGCCGCAAATGCCCAGCTTGATGTCGGGCCGTGTCGCGCGACCGCGTGTCGCTGCCATCGCGATCAGTTCGCCGACGCCTTCTTCATCGATGCTGACGAACGGATCGTGCGGGTAAATGCCTTTGTCGACATAGATGCCGAGGAACCGTGCGGCATCGTCTCGGCTGACGCCCAGCGTCGTCTGCGTCAGATCGTTAGTGCCGAAGCTGAAAAATTCGGCCCCTTCCGCAATTTCACCAGCCCGGAGCGCAGCGCGCGGCAATTCGATCATCGTGCCGACCAGATAGGCCACGCGTTTTCCACATTCGGCAAACACCGTTTCGGCCGCTGCATCGACAATCGCCTTCATCATTTCGAGTTCGCGGCGCGTGGCCACGAGCGGGATCATGATCTCGGGGATGGGTGCCGTCTTGAGGCTGCACGCGGCTTCGAAGATCGCGCGCGCCTGCATTTCGTAGATTTCAGGATATGTGACTCCCAGCCTGCAGCCCCTGTGGCCAAGCATCGGGTTCATTTCGTGGAGTTCGTTTGCCCGTTGCTTGAGGGTTTCGATGCCGACGCCCGCGGCCTTTGCCACGTCCTCGAAATCGGCCTCGGCCTGCGGCAGGAATTCGTGCAAGGGAGGATCGAGCAACCGGATCGTGACCGGCAGCCCCGCCATCGCCTCGAAAATACCCGCAAAGTCGGCGCGCTGTTCGGGCAGCAGCCTGGCGAGCGCGACGCGCCTCCCCGCTTCATCGGGCGCAAGGATCATCTGGCGGACGGCGGTGATCCGGCTCGCCTCGAAGAACATATGTTCGGTGCGGCACAGCCCGATGCCTTCGGCGCCAAAGCTACGCGCGGTGGCGGCATCATCGGGCGTTTCGGCATTGGCGCGCACGCGCATCCGGCGCGATCTGTCGGCCCATTGCATCAGCACGCCAAAATCGCCCGCAAGTTCGGGCTGCACCGTGGCGACAGCGCCTGCCATCACTTCGCCGCTGGCCCCGTCGAGCGTGATGACGTCACCTTCGCCGAACTGCCGCCCGCCGATCTTCAGGCTGCGCGCCTTGGCGTCGATTACCAGCGCACCTGCACCTGACACGCAGGGCCGGCCCATGCCGCGCGCCACGACGGCAGCGTGCGACGTCATGCCGCCGCGCGCTGTCAGGATGCCCCTTGCGGCGTGCATGCCGTGGATATCCTCAGGGCTGGTCTCGACGCGAACGAGGATGACGGCTTCTCCCATTTCGCTTTGCCGTTCGGCGGCGTCGGCATCGAACACGATCTTGCCTGATGCTGCGCCAGGAGACGCAGGCAACCCCTTTGTGATCACATCGCGCGGGGCATCGGGATCGAGCGTCGGGTGAAGCAGCTGATCGAGCGCGCCCGGTTCGACGCGCAGGATCGCCTCGGTCTGGCTGATCAGCCCTTCATTGGCCATATCAACCGCCATTTTAAGCGCGGCTTTTGCCGTCCGCTTGCCCGACCGAGTCTGGAGCATCCACAACGTGCCGCGTTCGACGGTGAATTCGATATCCTGCATGTCGCGATAATGCGTCTCGAGAATGCCGAACACCTCGGCGAGCTGCGCATAGACGGCAGGCATCGCCTCTTCCATGCTCTCGGGCTTGGCATTGGCAGTCAGCCTTGCGGCCCTCGTCAGATATTGCGGCGTGCGAATGCCTGCGACAACGTCCTCGCCCTGCGCATTGATCAGGAACTCGCCATAATAGGCATTTTCGCCGGTCGATGGATCGCGCGTGAACGCCACGCCTGTCGCCGATGTTTCGCCCATATTGCCGAACACCATCGCCTGGACGTTGACTGCGGTGCCCCAATCGGCGGGAATGCCGTTGAGCCGCCTGTACACCTTGGCGCGTTCGCTCTCCCAGCTTTTGAACACCGCGCCGACGGCACCCCAGAGCTGATCGTGCACATCCTGCGGGAAGTCCTGCCCCCATTGCGCGGCAACCAGCGCCTTATATTCGGTCACAAGCGCGCGCAGATCGTCAGCCGAGAGTTCGGTATCGAGAAAATAACCGCGATCCTCCTTCGCGATTTCGAGCGCATCCTCGAACGCGTGGTGATCGAGCCCCAGCACGACATCGGCATACATCTGGATGAAGCGGCGATAGCTGTCCCATGCAAAGCGCGGATCGCCCGATGATGCCGCCAGCCCCTCGACCGTATCGTCATTGAGGCCCAGATTGAGAACCGTATCCATCATCCCCGGCATCGACACCCGCGCGCCCGACCGCACCGAAACGAGCAGGGCATTGGCAGGATCGCCGAAGCGTTTGAACGTCACCCGTTCGATATGCGCAATGCCATCGGCGACCTGCGCGGCGAGCGCCTCGGGAAACGCCTCGCCACCGGCATAATAGGCGGTGCACACCTCGGTCGTGATCGTGAAGCCCGGCGGCACCGGCAGCCCGATCGACGCCATTCCATCGAGGTTCGCGCCCTTGCCGCCGAGCAAATTCTTGTTCGCCCGCGTGCGATCGTCACCATCTGCAACACCGCCGCCGAAGCGGTAAACATATTGGGTCATTCAAAACTCCCGCGCAGGCCAGCGCATCAAAGCTGTATGGCCTCACGCAAAGCCGCGAAGCCGCAAAAAGAAGAAAAAAAGCTGAAGCGATCGAACCTCCGCGCCTCTGCGCCTCTGCGCGAACCAATTTCTGCTGCGCTGCGCGCCGAAGTAAGAAC
>JANPIQ010000272.1:0-2353 GCA_031425075.1 Sphingomonadales bacterium | reverse complement strand
CAGCGGCGCAACATCGAGATCGTCGAGCGGGTGATCTGGCCCGAGGAGCTCGAAAGCTTCGAACAGGCGTTCCTCACCGGCAGTGCCGCCGAAGTGACGCCGCTCGCCGAAATCGGCCCCTGGCGCTTCGAAGTGGGGGCGCTGACCCAGCAGCTGGCGCGCGATTATTCGGATCACGTCAACGGCCGACTGGTGCTCTGAACGCGCGCGTTCGGCGACCGGAAAGTCACAAAGGATCGACTTTGGCATTTGCTTTCACGCCGTGCCGGAACGGGCGCGTGTCGCACGATCGAGCAGCCGCGTCAGGGTCCGGGTCGAACAGGGACGTTGGAAGCTGAAGCGCGTAACGCCATCGTCGAAGACGCCGCTCTCACCATCGAACAGTCGGTTGAAAGCCGTCGGCCGTGACAGCGGAACGGGCCGGACCAACGCCGCATCCCATCGCGCCGCGAAATCCACCCCCGCACGGTGATGGCGCAGGCGATACGCCGAGCGCACGCTGATCCCCGCAGCGGCGGCGGCGCTGGTCAGCGAGTGGTTTGCCGCCAGCGCTGCGAGGAAGCGGGCCTGGCGTTGGGGAGTCCAGCCATCGCGGCGGGGGCGGAGGGATGCGGGGATGGACATCCGCCGGGTGTAACCTGAACAGTTAGGTGTAGGACAGATCGAACTTTGCTCGCCTCGCCCGGTGAAAGCCGGTGAGCTGGCTTATGCTGAACGAACGCAAGCAGCGTCTTGCCTCCGGCGGGCAGGGGCCGGCGGCCGCTGCACCCCTTTGGTAGTATTTATCACATGGACGGGATGCTCGTCGTGTGAGACTTTGCGGTGCTGTTCGTGTGTCGGTGCTTTGTCGTTGCTGGAGCACCCATGGGGCAGCCCGCCGCCCGCCTTACCGATATGCACGTCTGCCCGATGGTGACAGGCGTCGTCCCCCATGTCGGCGGGCCGATAATGCCGGCCTGCGCACCGACGGTGCTCACCGGCAAGCTGCCCCAGGCGCGCGTCACCGACATGGCCGTCTGCGTTGGCCCGCCCGATGTGATCGTCAAGGGTTCGGCAACGGTGTTCGTGTCGAAACTGCCGGCGGCACGGATGCTCGATACGACCGCGCACGGCGGCGTCATCATGCTCGGCTGTTTTACGGTCCTGATCGGCGATTCTCCCGGCAGTGGTGGCGGCGGCGGCGGTGGCCCTATTGGTATGGGCAAGGGCGGCCCCGGCGGCGGTGGCGCGCCCGGTGTGGGCAAGCTTGCCGGCTACAGTCCTCCGCTGCAGCCGGCGCCTGACGCCAGCGGCCCCCTCGCCAGCGCCGCCAGCTTCGCCAACCCAATGGCCCAGGCAGCAGCACCGAAAGCCGCAGCAAAATCCGGCACTCCGTTCGTTGAGCGCTGCCCCTACGGCTGACGATCCGGAAATGCGATGGTATGCCGTCGTAGATGCAGCACAGGATGCGCGGTTGTACGATTACGTGCAATGCTGCGACGAAGTTCAATGCCTAGTTTCAGGACAGGTGCCACGAGCGCTTGTCGATGTATTGCCCTATATCGCGCGGCTTGATCCCGGCCACCCGCTTACGACGCTGTGGCAAAGTGAAGGCCTAGGACGCAATTGGGGAATCGAACTGCTCACGCGATCGCCGATCAAATCGCTGCGCATGCATTTCAAGAAATTTCTCAGCGCGCGCCTTCCCGATGGCCGCGTGACACTATTCCGTTTTTACGACCCGCGCGTGTTCAGGACTTACTTGCTGGCAGCCAGCGCAATAGAACGCCGCCCGTGGTTTCTTCATGTCGAGCGTTATCATGTCGGAGGCGCAGCGCCAGGCCATTTTCACGACTTTTGGCTGTGCGATGACGGCCTCTGCGATGGCGATGCAAGCGTTTGAGGTTGGCGGATGCTGCAAATAACAGCTGGTCACCTCGCTGCCTTCGCGGCCGAAAGTAGCCGCGATTTCGAGGTGCGACTGATGCGCTTTATTGCCGACGAATTCCCTGAGACGGAATCATTGTTCGGCGACGAAGGGATACGCAAATTGGCGGCGACAGGGCACCGCAAGGCTGTACTCCTCGGGCTGGAGACCGAAACGGGAATAGCGACCTATGTGCTACTGCATGAACTCCTCGGACCGGAGTTCGAAACCGATCCCGACAACGCTAGCGTTGTCCGCTACCTGACCGACCAGACATTGTCCGAACCTGAGCGCATCAAGGGCGCATTTGATGCCGCCTTGCAGTTACTGCCCAATCCATCCACGATACGAATTGATCAATGACCACCCGCCGACGTGCCGTCCGCCCGCTTTCGGCGGGCATCGTTAGGGCGGCTAATGATGCATTCTACGCCGCTAATCCGCAAA
>JANPIQ010000271.1:0-12711 GCA_031425075.1 Sphingomonadales bacterium | reverse complement strand
CCAGTGCACGCCCTGCGGAGCCTGATCGCCGCCATCGGCGCAGTCAAGCGTCGCGCGGAACCGGGCGAGCAATCCGGGCGTCAGTGTATCGACGCGGTGTTCCTCACGTCCGATCCAGTCTTTCCATTGGCTCATCCGCTGCCCATGCCCGATCGATGCGGCATTGCAAAGACTTGAGACGCGCCCCTTCTCTTCGCTTGCAACTTGGCTGTCACACCCCGAATATAGGGCCATGGCAACGCGGCAAAAAGCAGTTCAAAAACCGGCAGGGCAGGATTTAGCACAGGTGAGCGCACGCTATTTCAACCGCGAATTGTCGTGGCTCAAATTCAACCGCCGGGTGATCGAGGAAGCCGAGACTGAGGCGCATCCGCTGCTCGAGCGGGTCCGGTTCCTGTCGATTTCGGGCAGCAATCTCGATGAATTTTTCTCGGTCCGCGTTGCAGGGTTGCGGGGTCAGCAATCGCGCAAGGTTGAGGAAGTCTCGATCGACGGGATGAGCCCGACCGAACAATTGGTGGCAATCGCCGAGGAGGCCGATGCGATCATCGCGCTTCAGCAAGCGCTTTGGCTCGAACTGAAAGATCGGCTGGCCGGGCACGATATCGAAGTCGTCGATGAGACTGCGCTGAACACAACCGAGCGGAACGAGCTTATCGGCGTGTTCCGTGACCAGATTTTGCCCGTGCTGACCCCGCAGGCGCTCGATCCGGCGCATCCGTTTCCGTTCATCCCCAATCAGGGGCTGAGCATGATCCTTGAGATGCTCCGCGAAGCTGATGGCGAGATCGTGCGCCAGTTGGTGATGCTGCCATCGCGGTTGGCGCGCTTCATCCGGTTGCGAAGCGGTTCGGGTCAAGTGCGCTTCATCGCACTCGAAACGCTGGTGCGGATGTTCATGGGCGATATTTTCCCGGGCCACACGCTGACCGGATCGGGCACGTTCCGGATCATCCGCGATAGCGATATCGAGGTCGAGGAGGAGGCCGAGGATCTGGTCCGTTACTTCCGCACGGCAATCAAGCGGCGGAGGCGCGGGCGCGTGATATGGCTTGAGCTTGAACGCGGGCTGCCGGGGTCGCTCGAAGCGCTGATCCGCACCGAGCTTGGCGGGCAAGAGACCGTCATTGCTGACACCGCGAGTTTCCTTGGCATATCTGATCTTGCGCAGCTGGTCGAAGAGGATGTGCCAGCACTGAAATTCACGCCGTACACCCCGCGCTTTCCCGAACGCATTGAGGAACATGACGGCGATTGCTTTGCGGCAATCCGCCAGAAAGACATCGTCGTCCACCATCCCTATGAGAGTTTCGACGTTGTCCTGGCGTTCCTCGAACAGGCGGCGAACGATCCCGAAGTCGTTGCGATCAAGCAGACGCTGTATCGGGCGGGCAAGCAATCCGCCGTCATCCGCGCGCTGTGCGAGGCGGCAGAGGCGGGCAAGTCGGTAACGGCGGTCGTCGAGCTGAAAGCGCGGTTCGATGAGGAGCAGAATCTGCTCTGGGCGTCGCAGCTCGAAAATGCCGGCGTTCAGGTGATCTACGGCTTTGTCGACATGAAGACCCATGCCAAAATCTCTATGGTGGTGCGGCGCGAAGGCAAGGATCTGCGGACCTACTGCCATTTTGGCACCGGCAATTATCATCCGGTGACGGCGCGGATTTATACCGATCTCAGCTATTTTACCGCCGATCCTGCAATCTGCCGCGATGCCGGGCAGTTGTTCAATTACATCACCGGCTATATCGAGCCCAAGGGCCTGAAGCGGCTGTCGATGAGCCCGCTCGGGATGCGCGACCGGATCATCGAACTGGTTGATGATGAGATCGATAACGCGATGGCAGGAAAGCCTGCCGCAATCTGGGCAAAGGTCAATTCGCTTGTCGATCAGCAACTGATCGACAAACTCTACGACGCGAGCGAGGCAGGCGTCGAAATCGATCTGGTCGTGCGCGGGATCTGTTGCCTGCGTCCCGGGGTCGAGGGGCTGTCTTCGCGGATCCGGGTGAAATCGGTTGTCGGGCGGTTCCTTGAGCACAGCCGCATCTGGGCATTCGGAAGCGGAGCCGATCTGCCCAACCGCAAGGCCAAGCTGTTCATTTCGTCGGCGGACTGGATGCAACGGAACTTCGACAGGCGAGTGGAGTATATGCTCCCAATCGAGAACCGCACCGTTCACGACCAGATCCTCGATCAGGTGATGGTTGCCAATCTGCTCGACAATGAGCAGAGCTGGATGCTCCGAAGCGACGGGCGCTATGAACGAGTGGAGCCTGGCGACGTGCGGTTCAATCTCCATCATTATTTCATGACCAATCCGTCGCTTTCGGGCCGCGGCCTGTCGGCGGGCAACGACGTGCCGAAGCTGAGCCTGATCCGCAGCCGATGATAGCAGGTCAAAGGGGCGTCATCGACATCGGGTCGAACGCGATCCGGTTTGTCGCTTATGCAGGTGCCCCGCGTGCGCCGGTGCCGATCTACAACGAGAAGTCGCCGGTTTCGCTAGGGCAATCGCTGCTCGATACCGGCAAGCTGCCGCCGGAAACGATCACCAGCGCGGTGCAGGGGCTGGTACGGTTTGTGCGGCTGGCAGCGATGATGCAGATCGTCAAGCTGCGGATCGTGGCGACAGCAGCGGTGCGCGATGCGCCCAATGGCAAGGAACTGATCGCCGCGGCGGCCGATCGCGGGATCAAGGTCGATCTCCTGACCGGCGATCAGGAGGCGCTTGCGGCGGGGATGGGCGTTCTGAGCGACGCGCCCTGGGCCAATGGCTATGTCGGCGATCTGGGCGGCGGCAGTCTTGAACTGGTGCGCGTCAATGACGGCAGGCTGGGCGATCGCATTTCGCTGCCGATGGGCACACTGCGGCTGCGCGGGGTGGATGAGGGCGATGTGGCGGCCAAGGTGGCAGCGGCCATAGATGCCGAACGTGGGTTCCATATCGATCCGGGGCTCGACCTGCATCTGGTGGGCGGCACCTGGCGCGCGCTGATGCGGCTGGGTCAGCATTTCACCGGACATCCGCTCGATATTCTGGCCAATTACGCGCTCGACCCAGGGCATCTGCCGATCCTGATCGAAAAGTCGCACGATGCAGACGCGATCCGCAGCCTCAAGATCATACCCGCCCAGCGGGTTCCAGCCATCGCCCATTCGGCGCAGCTGGCAGCGGCGCTGGCGGGCATCCTCCAGTCGAAGCGGCTGATCGCATCGGCAGGCGGCATCCGCGAGGGGCTGTTATACGACGTCCTGACCAAGACCCAGCGCGGCGAAGACCCGCTGATCGCGTGCACCCGGCATGAGGGCGAACGGATCAGCCGCTTCGGCCTGTCGGGCGATGCCATCGACGACTGGATGGCCCCCGTGTTTGCCGACGATGGCGCCCCCGACCGCCGGGTCCGCAATGCCGCCTGCCAGCTGGCCGACTGCACCTGGCAGATCCACCCCGAACACCGCGCCACCCATGCGCGCGACATGGCGCTGTTCGGCAATTGGGTCGGGATCGAGGCACACGACCGGGTCCGGCTCGCAGTCACACTCCACAGCGCGCATGGCGGCAAGGGCAAGATGTCCGATGCCCTGATGGCGCTGGCTGCCCCTGTGGCGCTGACCCGCGCGCGACAATGGGGCCTGGCGATCCGGCTGGCGATGCGGCTCGATGGCGGGACGGGCAGGGGGCTGGCGACTGCGCCTCTGTCGATCGATGCCGAACGCGTGACGCTGACCCTCAAGGGCAAGGCCGCGCGTCTCGATGCCGAAACCGTCGGGCGGCGGCTCAAGCAACTGGCGTCGAGCTTGGGGCGAGAGGCCATTGTGGTGACCGAGTAGGGCGGCGGAGCCGTCCTGACCATCGAAACACCTTCTGTAAGACCGAGCCATTTCGCGCCAAGGCGCCAAGGCGCCAAGCCATTGGTTGCACGAGCGGCCGCAGAGGCAAACGTGTATGTGCCAAATCTCCCTTGGCGGCTTGGCGTGAACCCCTTCTTATCCTTTTCTCTTTCTACCCCGCCGCCAAAGGCACCTTGTCCATCGTGTTGGTATCGAAATCGCCCGCATCGTGCCGCTCCGGCAGGCAATTGGCGGGATCGCCGAAGATGCGGTTGACCATCTTGCCGCGCGCCGCCGCCGGGCGCGCGTTGATCGCCTTGGTCCAGCGCATGACGTTGGTGTAGCTATCGACCTGCAGAAACTCTCCTGCGTCGTAGATCAGCCCCATCGCGAGCGCGCCATACCACGGCCATATTGCCATATCGGCGATGCTGTAATCGGCCCCTGCAATAAACTCGTTGTTCGCCAATTGCCGGTCGAGCACGTCGAGTTGCCGCTTCACCTCCATCGCAAACCGGTCGACGCAATATTCGATCTTGAACGGCGCATAGGCGTAAAAATGCCCGAACCCGCCACCCAGATACGGCGCGGCCCCCATCTGCCACATCAGCCAGCAAATCACTTCGGCGCGAGCAGCAGGCTCGGTCGGCAGGAACGCGCCGAACTTTTCGGCGAGATGAATGAGGATCGCGCCCGATTCAAACAGCCGGATCGGAATTGGCCCCGAACGGTCCATCATCGCGGGGATTTTGGAATTGGGATTGATCGCGACAAACCCCGATCCGAACTGATCGCCATCGCGAATGTTGATCAGCCACGCGTCATATTCGGCGCCTGAATGGCCCAGCGCGAGCAACTCCTCGAGCATCACCGTGACCTTCACGCCATTGGGGGTGCCGAGCGAATAAAGCTGGAGCGGATGCTTGCCGATCGGCAGCTCTTTCTCCTTGGTGGCACCTGCAATCGGACGGTTGATATTGGCGAACGCGCCCCCGTTTTCGGTATTCCATTCCCACACGGCGGGCGGGGTATATTCGGAAAGGGTCTGCGGCATGAGGCTGGCTCCTGTGTTCGGGTTTGGAACGGGTTTAACTCGGTTGGTGCGGTGTGAACAGCGGTTGTGGCAGTGGTATGAAAACTGGCGGATTTCTCACGGTGTTGAGGGTTAGAACGGGGGTGGATGTGTCCGAAGGTTATGCGTCGCTGGATGGCCCCTCCACCACCGTGTCTCCGCACGGCGAGTTGGCGAAATTGGGCCCCCGGCACAGTTTTCGATTGCCGGGGGCAATCGAAAGCCAACTCCCTCCCCATTTCAAAAAAAATGGGGAGGATAAGTTCACAGACACCCTCCCCATCGCGCTTGCGATGGGCAGGGGGACCATTTGACGCGCAGACGTCAAATGGTGAAGGGGCATCGGCACCAAAGCCCGCCATGCTTTTCACCTCGACCGGATCATCCTCACCGTCATCATCACCCACCCCGCCAAACTCATCATTCAGCCCGCTATCGTCAGCAAGCTGCAAATTGGTGCGCACGCGTTCGCGGGTGTCTTCGTCGTCGGCATCGAGCACCCGGTCGAACAGCTCCCATGCCGCCAGGATGTCGCAGCCGGTATCTTCGATCATATCGAGAAAGCTGTCGAAACACGCCGCCACCGCTTGTACTTCGGGCGGAGCCGCCTTCGGATCGGTGCGGTCGAGCAGTGCGAGCGCCAGCCGCGAATTATAGCGCCGCACCCGCGTTTCACCGCAGCCGCGCTGCCACACGGTCTCCTCACCCTCGATCGCAAGCTGCGTGAGCGTATCGAGAATGCGCTCACGCGCCAGCAGGCGGGCGGCTTCCCATCCGACCTTGAACAAAAACCCCTTGATGTTGCGCCGGAACGCATAGGCCCCTGCCGCCGACATCGAGACATTGCGCGCCGCCGCCTCGACATTCCCATGATCGGCAAGGTGCGCAAGGAACGCCACGCGGCGCGACGGCGTCCAGCCGTACGAGCGGACATCGTAACGCAAATACGACGCCGCCGACCGCGCCCGGCCGAAATCGAGCTGCGGCACGGTGTTGGGCAGGATGGTGAGATCGTCGGGTGTCATGGGTGGTTCTCCTGTGTGAAATAGGAAAGAGCCTACTACGCCGATGCGACGATGTCAAGAATTGTTGGCAGTTTGTTCCTATGCCCATCCTCCCCGGATCGGGGAGGGGAACCACGAAGTGGTGGAGGGGCCGGTGGGAAGTAAAGCACCCGACTCCCAACCTGCCCCTCCACCATTAGGCGTCTGCGCGTCAAATGGTCCCCCTCCCCATCGGAAGGGCGATGGGGAGGATGCATGCCGTGCTTCATCCTCCCCATTTCGCTTGAAATGGGGAGGGGGACCACGAAGTGGTGGAGGGGCCGGTTCGGGAGTCTGGCGCGAGCCTACCTACCGGCCCCTCCACCCCCGCGTCTACGCGCGTCAGTCCCCCTCCCCGTTCCGGGGAGGATTGATATTGAGCCGGGAATGGCGATGATGGCGCAAAACAGGAGCGTGTGATGAGCGATATGAAACTGGTGGTCGGCGGGAGCCTTGCCGATGAAGCAGCCGCCTTCGTCGAAGCGTGGCGGCAGACCGAAAAGGGCGAAAGCGTCAGCGAAAAAATCCTTGCATTCGAAAGCTGGGACGGGCTGGCGCGGGTGATGACCGGCGAGCGTTACCGGATGCTGCGCCACCTCCACGCGCAACCCGAGCCTTCCGTTTCGGCGCTGGCACGCTCGCTCGGGCGGCAGTATCGCCGGGTGCATGGCGATGTCATAGCGCTTGAGGACGCGGGGTTGGTCGGGCGTGACGACGGTATGGTCCGGGCGCTTGCTGGAGTGATTACGGCAGAGGTGCGGCTGGCGGCCTAAAGGGGGTTTCCGCGACACGCTCGACCGCTTTCGCGCCACCTGCCCCGGCTGGCAATCGCGGATCAACGAGGTATTGCGGAAGGCGTTGCGTTAGCATCAACCGGGCAGCGATGGCCATGCCCCGGCCAATGCGAACGCCGTTCGTCCGAGGGTTTTGCTTGCCAGACTTTGGAGCGCCGTCTGGGTCAGGCGAACCGAACCACCGTTCGCTGACGGCGATAGCGCGCCATGCCGCCGACCATGCCGAAACCGATGATCATCATCGCCCAGCTTGCAGGCTCGGGCACTGCCGACACGCCGGGAACCAGCGTCAAGAATGCCACCGGCGTGCCGCGAGTTCCCCCGAAAATCGCATCTCTGTCGGTCCCGACTGTGTTCACACTTCCCCCGAACAGAAAGCTGTTGCCCGCCGCCGCATTGAGAGCGGCAATCGCCGTGTCATTCAACGTGATGGTCTCAAAGTGCGAAACATTATTGTTCGCCGTGTCAAACCCAACCGACCCAAACACCGGGCCGAACTCCAATCCTCCGAAGCTAATGTCGGTAGCCCCAAACAAATTGTAAACTTGCGCGGATTGCCTGATACCATTCCCCGCATCGTTATTAAAAATGCTCAAGGTGGCGCTCGAATAACTGCCGGATGGTAACTCGAAAGTGAACCAGTTTCGATGTACCGTTCGTGAAGAAGACACTCCAGCAAGATGATTGTTGATGCCAGACGTGCCATTGCAAAAACTCGCCTGACACCAGCCCGATCCCGTGGCATCGATGTTCAATGCCGCAACCGGCGCGCTGAATGAGACGGCGCTGGCGAGTGCCAACGACAATGCCAAAATATTCTTCATAAATGCCCCCGAAAATGCCCATTGCATTTGTGTCGGCAGCGTGGGCGCGTGAGGCATCAGGTGCAACAGGCCATATTCGCACCGAGTCCTGTTTCGGGAATCACTCTTTAATGCGCACTCTTGAGCCGATCCTAAGGGTCGCTGCCGGTGGCTCGACACGCCCTCAAGCCGCCGCCCGCCAGTCCGGCGCGGGTGCGCCGCGCAGCAGGCCTTCGGTGCTCAGATGCTCGTCGATGTCGGGCCAGTGGATGCCGTATCCTGCCGCGCAACGTTCCCAATTCGCGCGCTGTTCAGGCGTGGCTGCGAACAGGCGCGGATACCAGGCGAGCGGCACCGAAATTGTGCGCCCGTCTCGTAAATCGACGATCAGACGATCCGCGTCGCACCGCACATCGGCGACGCGTTCGTCAGCTGCTGGTGCCAAAATACCCATACCATTTCTCCAAGAGCATCGTCCGGTTTTCGCGGACCAGAGTCAAGATTTGCGACAATTCCTTGGGCTTGAAACCGTCACCGCGTGCAACGGCGATATTCTCGAGCCAGACCTTCGCGCTTCCATCGCCGCGATCGATATGGACGTGCGGTGGTTCGCCGGGTTCGTGGCTGAAAAAGTAGAAGCTATAGCCATTGCTGCGGAAAACTGTGGGCATCAATCAGTCGCGTCCCAGCGGTTTGCAAACTCCCTCCAGCCACACCAGCGCCTCACCCTCCAGCTGCGGCCCGACAATCTCCAGCACCCGCGCGTGGTAATCGTTCCACCATGCCACTTGATCGGCGCTCAACATGCTCACATCGACCAGAGTCGCGTCGATCGGGGCCCAGGTGAGGGTCTCGAACCCCATATACACGCCCTCGGCGCCCGCGATCTCGCGGCTCTCGACCAGCACGAGGTTTTCGATGCGGATGCCGAATTCGCCCGCCTTGTAATATCCGGGTTCGTTCGACAGGATCATGCCGGGGAGCAGCGCCTGTTCGGTGCCCGCCTGTCCGCCGCTCGGCTTGGCGATGCGTTGCGGGCCTTCGTGGACCGAGAGGAAGCTGCCGACGCCGTGGCCGGTGCCGTGCGCGTAATCGACGCCCGCCTGCCACAAGGCTGCGCGCGCGAAGCTGTCGAGCTGCCCGCCGCGGGTGCCTTCGGGAAACACCGCGCGGGCGATCGCGAGATGGCCTTTCAAGACGCGGGTGTAGCGGTCCTTCATCTCGGGCGTCGGCGATCCGGGGCCGATCCACACGGTGCGCGTGACGTCGGTCGTGCCGTCGAGATATTGCCCGCCGCTATCGACCAGATAGATGCTGCCGGGCGTAATCGGCAGGTTCGATCCTTCATCGACGCGGTAATGCGGGAGCGCGGCGTGCGGCCCGGCTGCCGAAATCGTGTCGAAGCTTAAATCGCGCAGCTTTCCGGTGGCTTCGCGGAACGACTGAAGCTTGGCGGCAGCGGTCAATTCGGTCTCCCCGCCCTTGGGGGCTGCGACGCTGAGCCAGTGGAGGAAGCGGCTGAGCGCCGCGCCGTCACGCGCCTGTGCCGCGCGATGGCCTGCCGCTTCGATGACGTTCTTGGTCGCCTTGGGCAGGACGCTGGGATCGCGGAGCTCGACGATTTCCGCGCCGCCGTCGGCCAGCCGGTTGAAGATTGCCGCCACCGCGCGTTCGGGATCGACCGCGATCCGCTTGCCCGCCATGGCTTCGAGCGCGGGCGCGAACGCGCTGCGCGGATGGATGCGCACAGCATTGCCCAGATGCTGGCGGACGGCGTCGGTGACCTTTTCGGGCTCGACATACAGGTCCGCCGTGCCATCGCCGTTGATCACCGCGAAGCTGAGCGCGACAGGTGTCCGCGACACATCGGCCCCGCGAATGTTGAACGTCCATGCCACGCTGTCGAGCGCCGACAGGATTGCGCCGTCGAGCTTTTTCTCGGCCAGCCATTCGGCGATTTCGGCGCGCTTTTCAGCGCTCGACCGCCCGGTATACTGGTCCTCGAGCACGATCAGCCTGGCATTGGATGGCGCAGGTTGCGTTTCCCACACTGCGTCGACCGGGTTGCGATCGACCGCGACGAGTTCGGCACCGACCTCTTTCAACGCCTTGCCCGCCGCTTCGGCCCAGCCCTTGGTGTGGACCCACGGATCATAGCCGATCCGGCCGCCGCTTGGCGTATGCCTTTTCAGCCAGTCGGATATGCTCGTTTCGGGAACGCCGACATAGTCCCAATGACGCCCATCGACTTGTTCGCGGACCTGCACGGTGTAGCGCCCGTCGGTGAAGATCGCGGCTTCGGCGTTGAGCACCACCGCTGTGCCCGCCGATCCGCCAAACCCCGTCAGCCAGGCGAGCCGCTGCGCATATTCCCCGACATATTCGGACATATGTTCATCGCAGATCGGGACGACAAACCCATCGAGCTGGTCGGCGGCAAGCTGTTCGCGCAGCGCTGTGAGGCGGTCTTGATAGCTGGACATGTTCGGGCTTGCCTCTCTATTGGTCTGGCACCGATATAGGCGAGGCAGCCGTGCGATGAAAGCAGCGCTGTTCGCCTCGATCCTGATCCTGCCGGTCCCGGCCCTTTTCCCAGAAAGCCACCATGACAGTCACGCCACCCACCGCCGCCAGAACGCCTTCGACCATGACGCATCACGGCGTGATGATAACCGACGATTATGCCTGGCTGCGTGACCCCAAATATCCGCAGGTCGATGATGCCGCGATCCTCGATCACCTCAAAGCCGAAAATGCGTATTTCGAGGCGCAGATGGCACCGCATGCGCCGCTGGTCGAGACGATATTTCAGGAGATGAAGCGCCGGATCAAGGAGGATGAATCCTCGGTGCCGCAAAAGGATGGCGACTGGCTCTACTGGCGGCGGTTTCAGACAGGTGCGCAATATAAGCAGTGGATGCGCAAACCCGTTGCAGGTGGTGATGATGTCGTGATGCTCGATGAGGCCAAGGAGGCCGAAGGCAAGGACTATTTCCGGCTGGGCGCGATCGCGATCACCAATGATGGGCGGACGATGGCCTACGCCACCGACACCGACGGATCCGAACGCTTCACGATCCGGTTTCGCGATCTGATGACCGGCGCGGCACTGCCCGGCGAGATTGCAGGGATCAATGGCAGCCTGGTGTTTTCGGCCGATGGCAGCCACTTGTTTTACACACCGGTCAACGAAAACTGGCGCGCCGAAAAGGTGATGCGCCATTTGTTGGGCAGCGATCCTGCGACCGATCGCGAGATTTATCGTGAGGCCGATCAGGGTTTCCAGGTCGGCGTCGGGCTGACGCATTCGGAAAATTACATCCTGATCGCGACAGGCGATAACGAGACGAGCGAAGTCCGCCTGATCCCCGCCGATGCGCCCGATGCCGCGCCGGTGCTGGTCCGCGCGCGCAAGAAGGGCGTCGAGTATGACATCGAAGAGGCGCACGGCACGCTGTTCATCCACACCAACGAGGATAGCCCGCAATTCGGGCTGAAAACCGCGTCGGTCGCGGCCCCGACCAACTGGACCGTCGCGATTGCGCCCGATCCCGATTTCTACATGACAGGCGTGTCGACCTTTGCCGAATTCTTCGTGGTCGAAGGGCGGCGCAAGGGGCTCGATCAGATCGCGATCCACCGGTATGACGGCGATGCGATCACGCCGATAAGCTTTCCCGAAGCGAGTTATACCGCAGGGCTCGACGAGAACCCCGAATTTGCCGTCGCCACGCTGCGGCTATCGTATGAAAGCATGGTCACGCCCGATACTGTCACCGAATATGATGTGGCAACAGGCCGCCAGACCGTGCTGAAAGTGCAGGAGATTCCCAGCGGCTATGATGCCAGCCAATATGTGACCGAGCGGCTCGAAATCGCCGCGCGCGATGGCACCAAAGTGCCGGTTTCGGTCGTTTATAAAAAGGGGTTAGCCAAGGACGGGCAGGGACCGCTCTATCTCTACGCCTATGGCGCCTATGGCTACGCCATCCCGCCGGGGTTTTCGACGATGCGGCTAAGCTTGCTCGATCGCGGTTTTGCCTATGCCATCGCGCATATTCGCGGCGGCGACGATCTTGGGCAGCAATGGCAATTGGATGGCAAGCTTACCAAGCTGACCAACACCTTCACCGATTTCGTCGACGTGGCGAAGGGGCTGATCGATCTGGGGTTCACTGCCAAGGGCAGGATCGTCGCGGCGGGCGGAAGTGCTGGCGGCGAGCTGATGGGAGTCGTCGTCAACACCGACCCGCACCTGTTCGGCGCAGTCGCAGCGCATGTGCCGTTCGTCGATGTCCTCAACACGATGCTCGACGAAAGCCTGCCGCTGACGCCCGGCGAATGGCCCGAATGGGGCAACCCTGTCACTGACAAGGCCGCGTTCGACCTGATCCGCAGCTATTCGCCTTACGACAATGTTACGCGGCAGGATTACCCCCCGATGCTTGTCACCGCCGGCCTCAACGATCCGCGCGTGACCTATTGGGAACCCGCGAAGTGGGTCGCGCGGTTGAGAGAGAAGAAAACCGACGACAATGTGCTGCTGTTGAAGACAAACATGGGCGCAGGGCATGGCGGGAAGTCCGGCCGGTTTGAAAGTTTGAGGGAGGATGCCGAGGAATTCGCGTTCTTTCTGTGGCAATTGGGGATGGTGGAGTGAGGTTGACGTAAATCACCATGTTCACCCGCAGCTTCACCGCCACCCCAGCCGACATCGACGAGCTCGGCCATGTGAACAATGCCGTCTGGGTGCTGTGGATTCAGGATATGGCGACGTCGCACTGGGTGGCACTGGCGCCCGCCGACGCGCAGGCGGCGTTTGTGTGGGTCGTGGTGCGGCATGAAATCGATTACCGCGGCAATGTTCGTGCCGGGGATATTGTCACCGGATCGACATGGATCGATAGCGTGCCGCGTGGGGCACGGTTTGATCGCATGGTCGCGTTTCACGATGCGGGCGGGAAGGCCGTGGTCGAGGCGAAGACGACTTGGGCATTGATCGACCGCGCGTCGGGCCGGATTGCGCGGGTGCCGAAGGATTTGGCGGGGTTGTTTTATAAGGGGTGATTATCAACGAGAACCCAAACTCCGCTTATCCTGAGGAGCCGTTGAGCCTGTCGAAACGGCGTCTCGAAGGACCGCACAGCGCGGTGGTTCGAGACGGGCCT
>JANPIQ010000270.1:0-4115 GCA_031425075.1 Sphingomonadales bacterium | reverse complement strand
CCGCGGTGCGCTCTTACCGCACCGTTTCGCCCTTGCCGCCACGAATGCCGGCGGTTTATTTTCTGTGGCACTGTCCCTCAGGTCACCCTGGCCGGGAATTACCCGGCACCGTTCCTTGCTGGAGCCCGGACTTTCCTCCCGTC
Source organism: Sphingomonadales bacterium (assembly GCA_031425075.1). GTDB lineage: Bacteria > Pseudomonadota > Alphaproteobacteria > Sphingomonadales > Sphingomonadaceae > Aquisediminimonas. The sequence goes on along the minus strand of JANPIQ010000270.1, from coordinate 3,972 downwards.
TTTGCTCACGCAAAAACCGGCGGCCGCCCAACCCTCTGGCTCTCCCGCTCTAGTCGTCCCCGGTCGGCTTGGGAAGCAGCAACCCGAGCAGGATCGCGCGACATTCGCCATCGATGATGCCGTCGATCATTTCGGGACGGAACCGCCGCTGGAATGCGCGGATCGCTGCAGTCTGGTCGGCAACGTCATAGCCGAAGCGTTCGAGCGCGAGCAGGAATCCACCGTCGGTCCAGTGAGGGTCCATCAGATTCTTCGTCGGCCGGGGGAGCGCGAGCCGCAGCCGCGCCAGCCGCGCCCACGGAAACAGCTCGCCCGGATCCTCCTTGCGCGCCGGCGCAATATCCGAATGGCCAACGATATTGCCGCGCGTGATGGCGTGCCGCGTCAATATGTCCTGCATCAGCGCGATCACCGCATTCACCTGGGCCTCGGGAAACGGACGATAGCCGAACTCATGCCCCGGATTGACGATCTCGATCCCGATGCTTGCCGAATTGATGTTGGTTACGCCGCGCCAGTAACTTTTGCCGGCGTGCCAGGCGCGGCTTTCTTCGGCAACCATGCGGACGATCTGCCCATCTTCTGCCACGACATAATGCGCCGACACCTTGGCTTCGGGATCGGCGAGCCGCGCAATCGCCGATGCGGCATCCTGCATTCCTGTATAATGCAGGACAATCATGCTGACAGGCAGTGTGCGTTCATCGAAATTGGGCGAAGGCGTGTCGATGATGTTCATCCGCCGCCCTTGCGTTCGCCGGCCTTGGCTGTCCGTATCGTCACGATTGCAATTCCCGCCATGACGATCATTCCGCCCAAAATAACCGGCCACGTCAAGGCTGTTCCGAACCACAACGATGATGCGATCACCGCAATCACCGGTGCAGCCAGCGTCAGCGGCACGACGCTGCTGATCGTGTGCCTTTGAAGGAGATAGCTCATCGCGCCCTGCCCGATCACAGTCGACCCCAGTGCCGAAAACAAGATCCAGCCCAGCGTCGCCACCGGAATTTGGGGGATCGCGGCTACCGCCTGTGGCTCGGCCAGCCATGCGATCGGCCCAAGGATAAGGCTGCCGACCACGCCGATCCAGGCATAGATGGTCAGCACCGGAACGCCGATCAACTGCCGCTGCAACAGCGAACAGATTGCCCAGATCAGGCTGGTCAGCGCCATCAGCGCCAGCCCCAAGCGTTCGTCGACGATCGCAGGATCGAACGCAATCAGCGCGACGCCTGCAAACGACAATCCAACACCGATGATCCGCGTTTTTTGAATGCGTTCCCCCAGAAATATCACGGCAAGGATCAGCGAGAATGGCACGCCGAGCTGCCCCGCAATCGCCAGTGCGCTGATATTGTCGGACACAGCGAGCGACAGATTGTTGGCGATATAAAATAAAGCGCCGGACATCAGCCCAAGCAGCAGCAACGGCCGCATTTGTCCTGGCATCAGCTTGAGCGCTGGCAGGCAGATCACCAAAACCATCACCTGTCGCAGGAACGCAGCCGTAATCGGCTCGACGAGTTCGACGCTCATCTTGACCGCGATCAGGTTCAAACCCCACATCAGATTCATGGCCGCCGCAATCGCAAAATCGCGTGGTGTCAGGCCTTTACCGGGAGGGGTGGCCTCCACGGCTCAGCCATGCGCGCGGAGCGTCGCGCCAAACAGGAGGAACGGCGCATCGGGCGGCGATGCCTGGATCATGCCACCATTCCCCACCGCCAGCTGATGCGCAAGCCATGCCGCCGCGGCGCGAGGCGCCAGATCGTTTTCGGCAGCCTCACCCAGCAACGCTTTGCGCAGTTCGGGATCGAGTACAATCCTGCTGCCATCGGCACGAATGACCATCTCGGTAATGCCATCGCGGGTTTCGGCGCCGACTTCGAGCCGTCCGCCGCGGACGAGCGCGTCGCCTGCAATCAGCGCCAGGTTCAACAGCAGCTTAATCGCCGCCTTCGACAAAGTCGCATCGCCCACCTGCCAGCCAAGTTCGATCCGGCCCCCTGATACGAACAACCCTTCGATCGCCGCCTTCGCCTCGCGCGCATCGACCTCCTCACCGAACCCGCCGGCAGCGCCGAATGCCAGCCGGAAAAATTTGAGCTTGTTGGCAGACGCGCGCGCGCTGTCGGCAAGCAATTCCATGCATCGCGCGCGCATTTCGGGATCATGCTCGTCGGCCAGCAATTCGATCCCGTTGTTGAGCGCGCCCACCGGGCTCAGCAGATCGTGGCAGAGCCGCGAACACAACAGGCTGGCAAAACTGACCGCATCGATCGCCATAACGCTGTAAAACCCTTACAAAATCCGCCGCCCCTTTGACGCATGCGACTCGGCGATGCAAGGCGGCATGGCGTCAGGCCGGCGCAATTGCCGTGCCTTATCGCGAGGATCGAATTGACAATCGCCGCCCCGCCCCCAATCCTTGCTGCCATGCCGACCGATGCCGATCTGATCGAAGCCAGCCTCTTGGCAGTTGCGGGTACAGACCTTGATGGCCCGCTCTACGCCCGTTTCTTCGCCACCTACCCCAACCGTGCGTCGACCTTCACCAACCTCGAAGCCTCTGGCCGCAGGATGACCGTCGAAACACTTCAGATGATGCACGGGCTTGCGTCGGGTGAAAGCTGGGTCTGGCCGCTGATCGCCGAGCTGACCTTCACCCACCGCAACTATGGCAGCATTCCGCACAGCGAATATGAAGCGTTCATCGGCATGACGATCGACACGCTCGCCAAGGCTGCGGGCGCTGCGTGGAATGGCGAAACCGACGCAGCATGGCGGAAGCAAGGCGCTTTGCTATTTGCTAAGATAGTCGAGACGCGCGAAGGCTGGTCAACCGCAATGCCGGGCGGGCCGGTGCTGGTCGCCTAGCTATGTCTTTTGGGTAGCGTGTGCTAATTTGGATGCCATCAAGCGAGATTTGCGCGAGCTGGGCCAAAAAAATCATCGACTTCGGCTGGCCGCTGGCAATCGCTGCTGCTGAATTAAGGGACAAGATTGCTCATATCGGTTTATCGTTGGGCGACAGAGCCTGCCTTGCAACAGCAGTCCAACTGCGGTCGCCCGTGATCACAGCCGACCGTGTCTGGGCATCACTCGATATCGGAATCGAGGTGCGGCTTATCCGATAAGCGCAACGTCCAGCGCGACCGGGATGGGATCAGCCATCTGCCAGGCCGATATTCGGCGGCCTGCCACGATCACCCAGACCTCGCCGGCGCGCGCCATGGCCCTGTCGGTTTCCGATGGCTCGCTCACCCCGTTTGGATGCGAATGATAGCAGCCCACAAGCGGCGGGCCCCCGCTCCGGGCTGCCTTGAGCGCAGCGATCAGCGCGCCGGGATCGACTTCGAACCGGACGACACGATCAGCGGCGACGTTGCGCGTTGGCTGCACCGCGACGATCTGATCGATCGACCCGAACAGCAACCCGCAGACTTCCTCATCGGCTGTGTGGCGCGCATGGGCGAACATCTGTTCCGCCAGCGCGCTTGATAATCTGATCGCCATGCCCACCTGATAGCAAATGGATGGAGGGGGTTCCACGGTCGCGGTGACGATCAGCGATGACATGTCGGGCTGGAGGCTCGACCGGGCGCTTGCTGCACTAATCCCTATATTGTCGCGTGAGCGGTTGAAGGCGCTGATTTCGGCGGGTCATGTCGGGAATGGCGGCACAGCAGCGGGTCTGGCCCGCGATCCGGCGCGGAAGGTGAAGCCTGATGAGGCCTTCTTCGTCACCATCCCCGCACCCACCGCGGCACACAACATCGCGCAAGATATCCCGCTGCACATCGTGTTCGAGGACGATCACCTGCTCGTTATCGACAAGCCTGCGGGCCTTGTCGTCCACCCGGCGGCGGGCAATTTCGACGGCACTCTGGTCAACGCGCTTCTCCATCATTGCGCCGGGCGGTTGTCTGGCATCGGCGGCGTGGCGCGGCCGGGGATCGTTCATCGGAT
>JANPIQ010000269.1:0-3042 GCA_031425075.1 Sphingomonadales bacterium | reverse complement strand
TTTTGCCCGGTGGTGAATGGCTGCATCTCTGGTCTGGTGATGCTTATACCAAAGGGATCCACGAAATCGCCGCGCCACATGGCCAGCCCCCTATATTCACTCGCAAAGACAGCGCACATGCGGCATTGTTTGCCTCGATTGCAGAGGATTTCGGGGCATGAACACACGGTCGAACATTCGCGACGTTGCAAAACTCGCAGGGGTCGCCGTCAAGACCGTTAGCCGTGTACTCAACAACCACCCATATGTCAGCGCCGCGACAAAATCGAAGGTCGATGCCGCGATGGCCGAACTGCGCTTTTCTCCAAGCATTGCGGCGCGAATATTGGCTGGCACCAAGTCCGGGCAAGTCGCGTTGATCTATGACAATCATTCGCCTTATTACATGCACCAGATCATGCAGGGCTGCTGGGACAGGTGCCACGAAGAAGGGATGCGGTTAATCGCGCAACCCGTTGATGTCGCGGATCCAGATGTGGGCGAGCAAGTGCGGGGCATGGTTCGGCAAACGCATGTCGATGGCGCGATATTATCATCGCCGGTCACCGATTGCGTGGGCGTTTTGGCTGCGCTTGAGGCAATGAATATCCCGTTCGTCCGCATCTCGCCCGGGACTAACCATGCGCTTACCTCTTCGGTGTTCATGGATGACACGCAGGCCGCCGACGACATGACGTCGCATCTGATCAATATCGGCCACCGGCGCATCGCGTTTATAAAAGGCCATCCCAATCATATGGCGAGTGCTGAACGGCAGGCGGGTTACGAACGCGCGCTTGGCCGCGTTGGCATTTCGGTTGATCCCGATCTGATCGCCGACGGCCAGTTCGATTTCGAAAGCGGCGTTGCGGCGACCGAGACTTTCCTTGCGCTCAAAATTCCGCCGACCGCAGTGTTCGCTTCGAACGATGACATGGCATCGGGCGTTTTAGCCGTCGCGCACCGGCGCGGCTTACAGGTGCCCGAACAGATGTCGGTCGCTGGCTTTGATGATACCACACTTGCCCGTGTGGTTTGGCCGCCGCTGACCACCATCCGTCAGCCAGTGCGCGATCTCGCCTCGACCGCAGCTGAGCTGCTGTTCGGCGAAGGCGGCATCGAGCATCGGCGCTTGCCGCACGAACTGGTAAAACGCGAATCCACTTCCCCACCTTCACAAAAGAGCATAAAAATATGACACTTCCCAAACCCCCGCTAACTCGCCCACTGGGCAAGAGCGGCATCGAAATCTCTTCGCTCGCATGGGGCATGTGGCGTTTCGCAAGCCTGGAACTATCCGCAGCACGCGCCGCCATCGATGCGGCGTTCGAGGTGGGCATTACGTTGTTCGATACCGCCGACATTTACGGATTTGGCGAAACGCATTTTGGCGCTGCGGAAGAATTGCTTGGCCGGGTGTTTGCTGATGCACCCGGAATGCGTGACCGCATGGTGCTCGCGACCAAAGGCGGGATCACCCCGCCAACGCCATATGACAGCAGCGCAGAATATCTGACCAAGGCGATTGATGACAGCCTTGGCCGATTGCAGACCGACCGCATTGACCTTTGGCAGATCCACCGGCCTGATATCTTGACGCATCCGCACGAGATCGCACGGACGGTTGAGGATGCCGTCAAGTCCGGCAAAATTCGCGCGTTCGGAGTTTCCAATTTCACGCAAGCGCAAATAGCGACGCTGGCGCAATTCAGCAGCGTGCCGATTGTCTCGACTCAACCTGAACTTTCGCCGCTGCGCCTCGACACCATCGAAAACGGAGAACTAGACCAAGCCATCGCGATGGATTTCGCCGTACTCGCCTGGTCGCCACTGGGCGGGGGGCGCATCGGCGATCCGGCCAATGAGCGTGAGCAGAATGTCGCCGCTGCCTTATCGGGCGTTGCCGCGGCGCACGGCGTATCGCGCACCGCCGCCGCCTATAGCTGGATCATGGCGCATCCGGCGCGGCCAATCCCTATCGTCGGCTCGCAAAATCCCGCGCGTATCGCCGAGGCCGCCGATGCATTCAAAGTCGTATGGACCCGCGCCGACTGGTATAGCGTATTGGTCGCCGCAAGAGGGGTACCCCTCCCATGAAGCCCGTCGAAGTCAGCTGGTTTTCCGCACTTTGCGATGATGATTACGAGTTTCTGGGGGTGCCCGATCCAATGCTCGCGTCGAGTTGGGAGCATTGCCGCAATATTGTCCTCGCCGCCGAAAAGGGCGGATTTGATAATATCCTTTTGCCGTCTGGCTACGCGCTTGGCCTCGACACTACCGCTTTTGCGAGCGCTATTGCTGCGCTGACCAGCCGGATTAAACTATTGATGGCAGTACGCGTCGGGGAAAGCTGGCCGCCGCAACTTGCCCGGCAGATCGCGACGCTCGACCAGATTTCTGGCGGGCGGCTGAACATCAATATCATTTCGTCCGACCTACCCGGCGACAAGATGGACAGCGAGCCGCGTTATCGCCGCACGGTCGAAGCGATGCAGATTTTGAAAACACTGCTGAACGGTGAGCATCTCAACATCGACGGCGAGCACTACAAGATCGACCTCGACCCACCGCGCATGAAAACCATCAGCGGTAAATGCCCGCCGCTTTATTTCGGCGGCCTCTCACCTGCCGCAAAGAACGCCGCCGCCGAAGGTTGCGATGTTTACCTGATGTGGCCCGAAACAGTACAGGGCGCCAAAGACCTTGTCGAGGACATGACGCAGCGCGCCGCGAAATTCGGGCGCACGCTGAAATACGGTTTTCGCGCGCACGTCATTGTCCGCGAAACCGAGGCGGAAGCGCGCGCTTATGCCAACCGTCTGCTGTCGAAACTCGATGCGCAACAAGCCGAGGCGATCCGCAACAAGAGCCTAGATACGCAAACCTTCGGCGTCGCGCATCAGGCTGAGTTGCGCGCAAAGTCCGAAGCCAATGACGGTTATCTTGAAGATAATCTGTGGACCGGAATCGGGCGTGCGCGTTCGGGTTGCGGCGCGGCAATTGTCGGCGATCCCGATCAGGTACTGGCGAAGATCAACGCCTATCGCGCGGTGGGAATCGAGG
>JANPIQ010000268.1:0-7694 GCA_031425075.1 Sphingomonadales bacterium | reverse complement strand
GGGTCTAACTGGTCGCCGCCCAGTGCCGTTACTTTTGTCAGCCGAAATGCTTCGGATCCATTACCGGTGTTGGTGACCGTAAACGAAACGACTTGGTCGGTCGATCCCGGCGCAACAACGACGTCACCCGGATCGGCGCTCGCGACCGTGACATCGAGAATCTCGTCAACGCGGAAATCGACCGGGTTGGAATTGACCGACTGCGGGTTGCCGCCGGGATCGTTATATGTCGCCGTTGCGGTGTTGGTGATTGTCGTGCCTGCGGCGGTTCCAGCGGCAGCAGCCGGCGTCGCAAAGCCGATCGTGGCGCTGGCCACCGCGAGTGGCAAGACGCGCGCAAGCCGACCCCCCAAAACTGTCAATTCGTATGAAACTCGCATGTTTGCCCCCGCAGAACGTGTGTTCAACGAAGGTCCATGCGCCTTGACGCCCAAATAAATCGTTAAGGCGCGTTATTGCAAACCTTTGCGTGACGCCAAACGGTTGACGTCATCCTCTTGTCTCCCACGAAAAGGACTGTGATCGGGAGACTTGGCAAAAGTGGGCACTGCGAAATGGCCGCATGATTTTTGCGTCTCACGCCTACCGTTTTATCTGGTTTGCGAACGCGCTACCGGGGTTGACACCCCCAAGCCTGCCGCTTAACGGCTCGGCCCACCAACATCCAGTGCGCGGGTGTAGCTCAGTTGGTTAGAGTATCGGCCTGTCACGCCGAGGGTCGCGGGTTCGAGTCCCGTCACTCGCGCCATTTTCCGGTTTCCATCCACATCAAAAGCGGGCGGAGCGGCAGGATCCATACCGTCCCAGCAATGAGATAAAAGACCGCCTGCACCAATGCGGGCCATTGGCCGATCCACGAAGACAGGCTCGCCACCGCGATTGCCCATAGCGTGACGAAGACCAATATCCCCAATACTCCAACAGGTTTGCGCCAGCTCGGCATCATGCAGTTTGTCCTTCGATTGTGGCGCAGTCGATCCATTCACGATCGGTGGCGATGGCGTGAAGCGGCATATCCCATGGTTCGGGAACGATATCGGTCCGCTCCTGTTGCCACCATGCAACGCCTATCCGCAAATGTTCAGGATGACGAGCGAGGTAACGATCGTAATGCCCGCCGCCCTGACCTATCCGGTTCCCGCGCCTGTCAAATGCCAGCGTTGGCACAAGCAGGCAATCGGGCACCATCGGCGGGCTAGACAGCGGCGGTTGCGCAAAGTCGAACGGCGATGGGTCAAGCCCGATATCAGGTGTCCATCGCCTGAATTCCATCTGCGCACGACGATCCACAAAGCATGGAAAACAAACAGCAATGTCGCGTTGGACAAGCGCAGTCAACAACGCGATCGGGGAAATTTCGCATCTCAATGGCCAATATCCGGCAACGCAGCGCCTGTTCGATAACGCAGACCATAATTCCGAAGGCCATTCGACATCGGCAGCAACATCTGCCGCCACGGACCGGCGCAGCGCCCTGGCGTTTCTGCGCAAGCTGATGCGGTCCATCGGGCAACTCATGTTGAGGGTTGGCGGGACCATCATGGGCCGTTTGCACGGAAATCCACTGACGCCAAGTACGTCAGGTGGGGGCCATTTAGCACGGACCAGGATCCGACCAGGGACAGCCCCCATGGATGATGAATCGCCTCAGGGATGTTCGAATGCGCGCACCGGACAGTCACCGCCGCACCCGACATAGGGTGGATGGGTTCAGCTCTCAACCCTTTGCGCAATCCTTTCGAGCGCTTCTGCAATGTTCGTGAGCTTGGGCACGAGCGACGTTGCCGTACTGGCTGTCCCCGCAGCCTCGGCATCGTTAAGCGCGTCTGCAAGCAGCAGCGCAGACAGAAGCAATAGCCGGGGCTCGCTGGTGTCCCCAACCGCCGATTTGGCTTGCCCAGCCTTCTGATCGACGCGCTCGGCCAGCGCGCGCAAATGCGGCTCCTCGCCGTCGCGACACGACACAGCATAGCTTCGCCCTGCAATGGTGAGCGTCACCACCGCCATCAGCGTTTTCCCCCTGCCGCTTCGCTCAGCGCGTCCAGTTGCGCAAGCGCTACTGCAACCTCGGCACGCAACGTTTCATGCCGCGCCGCCAGATGCGCGTGATTGGAGTCGGGACGGGGGGCCGGCCGCGAAGCAAGTGCACGTTCTATCCGCGATAGGGCGGCTTCGATCCGTGAAAACAAGGCAACTTCATCCGATGTCATGCCAGTGTCACGATAGCAAGTTGCAGAGCGCGGGCAAGGGGGGCATTAGCCATGTCCTGTGGTTGACGGACGCGCAGGCGCGCGACAAAGACCCGCGCGATTGCGCAGTGAGTCGAACGCTCGCGCTCCGATCCGGAAGGCCAGCCCATGACTATTGCCCCATCCACCATGGCCAACGCGATCCGGGCATTGGCGATGGACGCGGTTCAGGCCGCAAATTCAGGCCACCCCGGCATGCCGATGGGGATGGCCGATGTCGCGACGACTTTGTTCGCACAATTTCTGAAGTTTGATGCAAAAGCCCCAAAATGGCATGATCGCGATCGCTTTGTCCTGTCGGCCGGGCACGGTTCGATGCTGATTTATGCTCTGCTTTTTCTTACCGGATACGAACAGCCGACGATCGAGGACATCCGCAATTTCCGCCAATTGCATTCGCCCTGCGCCGGCCACCCGGAAAATTTCGAACTGGCAGGAATCGAAACTACGACCGGGCCGTTGGGTCAGGGGCTTGCCACCGCAGTCGGTATGGCAATTGCCGAGCGCCATCTCAACGCTGTGTTCGGCGATGGGCTGGTCGATCATCGCACCTGGGTCGTTGCTGGCGACGGTTGCCTCATGGAAGGGATTAATCACGAGGCGATCGGTTTGGCGGGGCACCTTGGGTTGGGGCGGCTGATCGTGTTGTGGGACGATAATCGCATCACGATCGATGGGGCAGCGGGTCTTTCGACCAGCGAAGACGTGACGGCGCGATACGCAGCCACGGGTTGGCACGTCGAACGCTGCGACGGCCATGATTTTGCCGACATCGAGCGCGCGTTGCGTTCGGCAGTCGCCGACGACCGGCCATCGCTGGTTGCCTGTCGAACGATCATTGGAAAGGGCGCGCCTAACAAACAGGGGACGTCTGCGACACATGGCTCGGCATTGGGCGCCGACGAGGTTGCGGCGGCACGCCAGGCAATCGGCTGGACCCATGCGCCGTTCGAAATACCGGACGGTATCCGGGATGCCTGGCGGGCTGTGGGCTCGCGTGGCGCCGATGCGCACGCGGCATGGCAAGCGCGCCTCGAGACGAGCGAAGATGCTGTCGAGTTCTCACGCCGTATGAAGGGCGGAATCGTTCCTGAAGCGGCACTGTCCGATTATCTGGCGAAAATTGCAGCCGATGCCCCCAAGCTGGCCACCCGCAAGTCAAGCGAGATGGCGCTTGAACCGCTGACTGCGGCCTTTCCCGAAATGATTGGCGGATCGGCCGATCTCACAGGTTCGAACAACACCAAAACAATGTCGACTACCGCGTTGACAAAGCACGATTATTCGGGGCGTTACATCTATTACGGCATCCGCGAGTTCGGGATGGCTGCGGCTATGAATGGCATGGCGCTGCATGGCGGTGTCATTCCCTATGGCGGGACATTTTTGGTGTTCGCTGATTATTGTCGCGCCGCGATCCGGCTATCGGCGCTGCAGCGGGCGCGGGTAATCTACGTGTTGACGCACGATAGCATCGGCCTTGGCGAGGATGGTCCGACGCACCAGCCCGTCGAACACCTCATGAGCCTTCGCGTGATCCCCAACCTGCACGTGTTCCGTCCTGCAGATGCCCTCGAAACGGCCGAATGCTGGGCTTTGGCGCTGGCCAACCAGCACGGCCCATCGGTGCTCGCCCTTTCGCGGCAGAATCTGACTGCGGTGCGGAGCGATATTGCAGAAAATCGCAGCGCGCGCGGTGCGTACACACTGCGGTCGGCTGATCGCGACCCGGATGTAATTTTGGTTGCGACGGGATCTGAAGTTGAGCTGGCATGCACCGTAGCAGACCTGCTTGAGCAGCATGAATGTGCGGTCGACGTCGTTTCAATGCCGAGCTGGGAGCTTTTTGCGGCACAGGACGCGCATTATCAGAATCGCGTCTTGCCGCCCTCTGCACTCAAAGTGTCGATCGAGGCGGGCAGCACGTTCGGGTGGGAACGGCATACCGGAACCGACGGGCTACGCATCGGGATCGACGGTTTCGGGGCTTCGGCCCCCGCCGAACACCTATTCCCTCATTTCGGATTTTCGCCAGAGGCAATCGTGCAGAAAATTCGAGACAGACTCGCAGCTTAGCAAGAGGATTTGAATATGGCGACGAAAGTTGCAATCAATGGATTTGGCAGGATTGGACGACTTGTGGCGCGCGCCATTCTGGAACGGCCCGATTGCGGGCTCGAACTCTTAGCGATCAACGATCTGGCCGATGCGCAATCGAACGCAATGTTGTTCAAACGCGATAGCGTGCATGGTCGTTTTCCTGGGTCGGTCGACGTCGAGGGAGACGCTATCGTGGTCAATGGCTATCGCATTGCCGTCACCGCGGAGCGCGACCCGGCCAATCTGCCTCACCGCGAACACGGCGTTGAGATTGCGCTTGAATGCACTGGCTTCTTCACAGATCGTGAGAGCGCGCAAAAGCATATCGAGGCTGGTGCCAGCCGCGTGCTGATTTCGGCTCCCGCCAAAGGTGTCGATCTGACAGTCGTTTATGGCGTCAATCATGATAAATTGACATCTGACCACACCATTGTTTCCAACGCCAGCTGCACCACCAACTGCCTTGCGCCCGTTGCGAAGGTGTTGAACGATGCGATCGGCATCGAACGCGGGTTGATGACCACGATCCACGCCTACACCAACGATCAGAAAATCCTCGATCAGATCCACCCCGATATGCGTCGCGCCCGGGCAGCGGCGATGTCGATCATTCCAACCACGACCGGCGCGGCGCGTGCCGTTGGCGAGGTCCTGCCCGAACTCAAGGGCAAACTCGATGGATCAGCGGTGCGCGTACCTACGCCGAATGTCAGTCTGATCGACCTGACCTTCACGCCATCGCGCGACACGACAAAGGATGAGGTCAATGCGATCCTCAAGGCCGCGTCGGAGTCAGGCCCTCTTGCCGGGATCCTCGATTTTACCGATGAGCCTCTTGTGTCTATTGACCTCAATCACTGTCCGGCAAGTTCGACGGTCGACAGCCTCGAAACCGCCGTGATCGATGGCAAGCTGGTTCGTGTTGTCAGCTGGTATGATAACGAATGGGGGTTTTCGAACCGCATGGTCGATACGGCCGGCGTCATCGCGCGGCTGATCTGAACGATGCCGTTCCGCACACTTGATGATATGGGCGATATTGCCGGGAAGCGGGTGCTGGTCCGCGTCGACCTCAATGTGCCGATGGATGATCAACGTGTGGCCGATGACACGCGGTTGCGAGCCGCTGTTCCCACTATTTCGGAACTTAGTGATCGGGGCGCTATCGTGTTGCTCGTCGCGCACATGGGAAGGCCGAGGGGGCAGTATGATGCTGCTGAATCGCTTCAGCAGGTCGTGCCATCGCTGGCTGACGTGCTGGGCCGGGAAGTTCGATTTGTCGATAATTGCGTCGGTCCTGCCACAGCAGCAGCGGTTTCCGCAATGCCGCCCGGCGCCATTGCAATACTGGAAAACACTCGTTTTCACAGCGGTGAAGAAGCCAATGATCTTGCGTTTGCGGCCGTAATCGCGGCGCTTGGCGATCTGTTTGTCAATGATGCGTTTTCCACTGCGCACCGGGCTCACGCCTCTACAGAAGGCGTTGCGCGGCTCTTGTCGTCATATGCAGGCCGGTCGATGCAATCCGAGCTTGAAGCGCTCGAAAAGGCGCTAGGCGCACCTGAGCGGCCCTTGGCGGCGGTAGTGGGCGGCGCAAAGGTATCGACCAAACTCGATGTTTTGCTAAACCTTGTTGCCAGGGTCGATCATCTGATCATCGGCGGCGGAATGGCGAACACATTTCTGGCGGCGCGCGGTGTTGATGTCGGCAAATCGTTGTGTGAACACGATCTTGCCGAGGCTGCAAATGCCATTTTCGACGCTGCAGATGCCGCAGGCTGCACGGTGCATCTGCCTTACGATGTCGTGGTGTCGCGCGTGTTCGCGGCGCACGCGCCATGCCGCATTGTCAATGTTCATGAGGTTGCGGCCGACGAGATGATCTTGGATGTCGGCCCGGCTGCGGTCGAGGCGCTTGGCGATGTGCTAAAAACGTGCCGCACCTTGGTCTGGAATGGACCATTGGGGGCGTTCGAAACGCCGCCATTCGATGCTGCCACCGTTGCGCTGGCGCAAATTGCCGCTGCGTTGACGCAAAGCGGCGATATGGTGTCGGTTGCCGGCGGGGGCGATACGGTGGCGGCGCTTAACCACGCGGGTGTGGCGGATCGGTTCACCTTTGTTTCGACCGCAGGCGGCGCGTTCCTCGAATGGATGGAGGGCCGCCCGTTGCCGGGTGTGGACATCCTTCAAAGATAGAACCAATTCGATCATTTGCGAAAGGTATGCAGCATCATGGATAGTGCCGATATGATTGACCGGCTTGCAAGCGGTAGCGGCTTTATCGCCGCTCTCGATCAATCGGGCGGATCGACGCCAAAGGCGCTGAAGGGCTATGGCATCGAGGCCGGATCTTGGCACAGCGATGAAGAGATGTTCGGGCTGATCCACGCGATGCGCGCGCGAATTATCCGTTCGCCCGCCTTTACCGGCGAAAAAGTGCTGGGTGCGATCCTGTTCGAACGGACAATGGACGGCGAAGTCGACGGCGTGCCGACTCCGCAGGCTTTGGCGGCGAAGGGCATTGTGCCGCTGATCAAGATCGACAAGGGCCTTGAGGACGAGGCGAACGGTGTCCAGCTCATGAAGCCGATGCCCGATCTCGACGCACTGCTATCTCGCAGCAAAGCGGCAGGGATGGCAGGGACCAAGGAACGCTCGGTCATCAATCTGGCCAATCAGGACGGCATTGCGCAGGTCGTTACGCAGCAGTTCGAAATTGCAAGCCAGGTGATCGGGCACGGGCTGGTGCCGATCATCGAACCCGAAATCAACATCAAGAGCCCGGAGCGGGCGGCCGCAGACGATATTCTCGCAGCAGAGCTGGAAAAGGCTCTTGATGCCCTGCCCGCCGCGCAGAAGGTGATGCTTAAATTGTCGATCCCATGCGAACCAGACCGGTTCGCCAACCTGGTGGCTCATCGGAGCGTGGTGCGTGTTGTTGCTCTCTCTGGCGGCTTTGCGAGACCCGAGGCGTGTGCAGCGCTCGCCAAAAACAAGGGTATGGTCGCCAGCTTCAGCCGGGCATTGCTCGATGATCTCCGCCACCAGATGAGCGACGCCGAATTTGACGCCGCGCTGGGTGCGGCTATCGACGAGATCTACACTGCCTCGGTGCAAAAAGCCTGAATGCTGCTCGCGTTCGCCTATCACAAGGCGGTCGCACCGATGATGTGGGCGATCTTCGCGCTGTCGTTTGCCGAAGTGGCGGTGGTCCATCTAATGCTGGGGTTCTGGTATCCGCGCGCTGCGCTGGTGCTCACCGCAATCAGCCTGGTGTTCGTGATCTGGCTGGGGTGGGCAATCGCGTCGTTCAAGTCGTTGCCGGTCGCGCTCGACGAGACC
>JANPIQ010000267.1:0-6810 GCA_031425075.1 Sphingomonadales bacterium | reverse complement strand
GTCGAACCCCGGCGGACTGCTCGATCAGGCGATCGAAGTTTCGGACGCATTTCTCGAACGCGGCGAAATCGTCTCGCAGCGCGGGCGCAACAAGCGCGACATCGAGCGTTAATATGCGCGGCGCGGCGATTTTGCGCATGGGCTGCCGATTGTCGTGCTGGTCGATGCAGGGTCGGCATCGGCAGCAGAGATTGTTGCAGGCGCGCTGCAGGATCATCATCGCGGGATCGTGATGGGCGAACGCAGCTTCGGCAAGGGATCGGTCCAGACGCTGATTCAGCTCGATGAAACCAGCGCGCTCCGGCTGACCACTGCGCGTTATTATACCCCCTCAGGCAGGTCGGTGCAGGAAGGCGGGATCGAACCCGATATCGCGGTGCCGCAGATTTCAGACCCTGATTACAAGACCAGGCCCAAGTTCCGCGAAGCCGATCTTGGGCGTCATCTGATCAATGAAGCCAAGATCGATAATTCGGTGCTCGAATCGGATACCAAACCCGATCCGCGGTTCAGCCAGACTGCCGACCAGCTGAAGGCAAAGGGCATTACCGATTTCCAACTGCATTATGCGCTTGAAACGCTTGAGCGGCTGGGGCGGACGCAAACGGCGATGGGCGCTGGCGCGCGGAAGGGCAGCCGCTAGGCGCGACTGGTGGGCAAATTCCGACAGGCCCGATTGCTCGCACTGCTGCTGCCGGCCGCGCTGCTCGCTGGCGCGTTCGGATCGCAATATTTAGGCGGGCTCGCCCCATGCGAGATGTGCTACTGGCAACGATACCCGCATGAGGCGGCCGTCGTGATCGCGCTGTTCACGTTCACCGGGCGGTCCGAACTGACCAATCGCATCCTGCTGCTGCTTGCCGCTGCAGCGATCGCCATCAGCGGCGCGATCGGGGTGTTCCATGCAGGCGTCGAATATGGCTGGTGGGAGGGGCTGACCCAATGTTCGACCATGCCGGGTTCTGGCGGTGTCAGCATCATCGATGATATCATGAAAACTCCGCTGGTTCGTTGCGATGTCCCCCAATGGACACTGTTCGGCATCTCGTTGGCGGGGTATAATGCTTTTATATCGTTTGCCGGTGCGTTCGGCGTTGTAAGGCTGCTACAGAAATGACCATTGGTCTCCCCGATACCCAATCGATGATCCGTGTCGATCACGCCGGTGAATTCGGAGCCGCGCGCATCTATGCAGGCCAGCTGGCAGTCATGGGCGACAGGCACCCTTCGGCACGGCTGATCCGTCAGATGAAGGCGCAGGAACAACGCCATCTCGATACGTTCGAGGCGATGATCGCCCAGCGCGGCGTTCGCCCGACACTCCTCCAACCATTGTGGAGCCTTGCAGGCTTCGGGCTGGGCGCCGTCACTGCGTTGATGGGGCCGCGTGTGGCGATGGCGTGCACAGCCGCAGTCGAAACCGAAATTGACCGGCATTACGGCGAACAGCTCGATGAACTCGGCAATACCGATAGGGAACTTTCAGAGGCGATTACCGATTTCCGTGGCGATGAGGTCGAACATCGGCAAACCGCAATCGCAAATGGCGCAGAAAGCGTGACGGGATATCCGATATTGTCAGCCGCAATTCAGGTGGGATGCCGCATAGCAATCGCGGTTTCGAAGCGAATATGATTCACAGCGTAACCGAGGAGACAGGCGTATGAAGTGGCTGATGGTACCCGCGCTCGCTGTGGTGGCGGTCTCGATGCCCGTCCCTGTCATCGCGCAGGAACGATTGCTCACCATTTTTGGCGACGACAAGTGCCCATCGGACACAATCTGCGTCGTCGCTCCCGAAAGCGAGCGGTATCGCATTCCCAAACCCTTTCGCGAGGGGCCAGTGGCACCGAGGAACGAAAGCTGGGCCGTGCGTTCGCAATCGCTGGTGAACGATGTGGGCAAGACCGGCATCGGAAGCTGTTCGGCAGTAGGGTCTGGTGGCTGGTCGGGCTGCTGGGCGAAATATATGAAGGAACAGCGCGCCGAAGCCGAAGCGCAAAAAGCGGGACAGGCTGTGACCACGCTCCCATAATCGTGCAGCATGGAAGACGGCGACCGCTGCGTAGAGCTTGGCTGTATCGACATTCGACGCCCATAGCTGATGGCAGTGGCACACGCTTGCCTTCAGGGTAGCGCGACGCGCGACCCAAGGGTTCGACCACGCTATGGCACGAAGTCGAGGCACGGTCGCGGAACCCATCACATCGTGCAAATTATGAGACAGGCACCCAACGCATTTGGAGTGCGTCGCTCGCTGCAGCCTAAAGCGATCGCCCGATCAATTCCTTCATGATTTCGCTGGTGCCGCCGAAGATGCGCGTGACGCGCGCGCCCCGCCACTGTTTGGCGATCGGATACTCGTTCATATAGCCAGCGCCGCCATGAAGCTGGAGGCATTTATCAACGACTTCGCCTTGCAATTCGGTATGCCACAGCTTTGCGCCCGAGGCCTCTTCGGCGGTCAGTTCGCCGCGCATATGCCTGGCGAGCGCCCAGTCGAGATGCGCCCAGCCGACCTGCAGCTTGGTCTTGAGATCCGCCAGCACAAATCGCGTATTCTGGAAATCGATTACCGATTTGCCGAATGCTTTGCGATCCTTGCAAAACGCGACCGTCTGATCGAACGCGCGCTGTGCTCCCGCCTGCGCCGATACCGAAATGCCGAGGCGTTCCTGCGGCAATTCGGTCATCAGATAAATGAAGCCCTTGCCCTCTTCACCCAGGCAATTTGTCATCGGCACGCGGACGTCTTCAAAAAACATCTCGGATGTATCGGCAGCGTCAAGGCCAACCTTGTCGAGATTGCGCCCGCGTTTGAACCCGTCGCGATCGGCTTCGACGAGGATGATCGACACACCCTTCCAAGCGGGTTGCACGTCAGTATCGGTCTTGCAGCAGACAAGGATCAGATCGGCATTCTGGCCATTGGTGATATAGGTCTTGGCCCCGTTGATGACATAGTGATTGCCATCCTTCTTCGCGGTGGTGCGCAGCGCCTGAAGGTCAGATCCGGTGCCTGGCTCGGTCATCGCGATTGCGGTCACGACTTCGCCTGCGACCATCTTGGGCAGCCAGTGTGCCTTTTGCTCTTCGGAGCCATATTGGATCAGATAATTGGCAACGATATCCGATTGCAGCGAGAAACCGGTCGCGACATCGGTGTTATACCCGATCTCTTCATCGATCACCGCGTTATAGCCAAAATCGAGGCCCAGCCCGCCATAGGCTTCGGGCACCGTGGGGCAAAGCAGGCCGAGTTCGCCAGCCTTGGGCCACACCGATTTGGGGACCAGCCCTGCCTCATCCCAGGCGTTCGCATTGGGCTCAATCTCATCCCTGACAAATCGGCGAACGGTATCGCGAAACGCGTTGTGATCTTCTGTATACACCGCGCGGGTGAGGGTATCGAGCGACATGGCAAACTCCCTTGTTCACCGCTGTTGAAAGCCGAGCTTTCCGTAAGCGTCAAGGCTTAAACTGCCAGGGTTCGCGCGAGACTATCACCGCACCACATGCGCCACGATGGCGGCAATCGCCAAGCCGTAGCTCGCCAATTGGGTGGTGTAGGTGGTCGTGATGCCTTTTGCGTAAACGCTTGGTGGTGTCGCGCTGCCGCCCAATTGCCCGACGATGGCGCCTAACGCGAACAACCCCGAAATCACGCTCAGGCCGCACATGATCAGACCGAATTTGAGGAGGCCGTCGTTCGGCCCGAAATCGATTCCGGCCTGGGCATCGTCATCGAACAGCGCGATGGCGCCGCCGATTGTTGCCGTGGCAAGAGCAAGCAGCTGCTTTACCGTTTCGCCGGCAACGCCGAACGCGGCCCCGATCCTGCCATCGAACGTCATCAGCAGAACGGCCAGATCGGGCAGAGACGCGAAAGCGCTGCTCCTAGCGTAGCCTCACCGATAATTGCCGATTGCAGCCGTTGGGGATCGTCGCGGTAAGCATCGGCTCGCGCGTCAATCATCGCATCGACCACCCGCCGGAAATTGGCCATCGCCAGATCGATATCGATTGCCGCTGCCAGTCCGTCACTGTCGCTGGGCACGGCATTTTGTGCCAGCCGATCGGCATGGTCCTGAAAAAACCGATCGGCCCCTTCCCCCAGCCGGTAACCCCGCGATCCAGCCTCGGCTGCGGCTGCCGCATAAACTTGGGCAGCAACATCGCGTTCGGATTCGTACCGGGTAGCCATGTCCTGCATCTCCCATAGCTTTGTGGCATGGTATCAGCAGCCAAACCGCAGGCAAAACTTATTGCTGCGTTTTGGCCAGTTCGGCGGATTGTTCGCTTTTCACCGCAGGCCTTCCAACACGCGGTGTCGTGCCCTGTGGAATGCGCATCTCGAGTGTCGCGAGCCATGTTTTTGCGTTTGCCCCAACAAACAGCCGCGGCTTGGACGACGTCAGTCCTTCGGCGAATTCCCATTCGGCAATCGATTTATATGCGTCTGCCGCCGCCGCTTCGAGTTTTGCTGGTGTGCGCAATGTGCGGTTGATCAAGGCATCGCCGAAAAACGTCCAGTCATTCGAAGGCTCGCAGCCGAACGACGTGCGATCATTGTCCGCGGCGGTCAGCACCACGCTGTCGGGACCCGCGAGCGCATCGACGAATTGCCCGGAATAGCAAGCCGAAACGATGATCAGCCGCCGTTTGATGCCCAGTTCATCGAGGAGCCCCGCGAGCCGCTGCGGCGCGATCAGCCCATAGCCCTTCTCCCCATCCTTATAGACGATCCCGATCCCCGGTGCGCCGTGCGCTGTGGCATAAAGCACCAGCACATCTTCGGACTTGTCCATCCGCTCGGCGATCGCAGCAAGACTGGCGGCCAGATTGGGCGGTGAGCCATCGGGCGCAGTCGTCGTGCCCGATGCCAGCAACACCGTCCGCCCTGCAGCATCGTAGCGGCGCGCCAGCACCTTTGCGGTTTCACTGGCTTCGCGCCCGAACACCGGATCGGCGTCGAGCCCTGCAACGATAAGATAGGCATCGGTGATGCCGCTGCGCTGCGGCTTGATTGCGCCAAGCGCTGCAGCCAGTCTGCGCTGCTGATCAAGGTGCCACTGCGCGGAATGGCCCTGATCCCAGCTCATGCCCTTTTGCGCAGAAGCAATGTCGGCTGCGCTGATTTGCGGTTGCGCAGGAAGCGCGCTGGCACACGCGAACCAGATCCAGGCCAGACTGCTGATGCCGTATCGCGTCATGGCCTTGGTGCAACATGAATTGCGCAAGGCGTCAAGTGCGGGCAAGGTTGCCAGCGTTGGAGAGGCCAGCGCTGGAGAGGAACATCGATGGAGAGCATCCAGATCGCCGAAAAATTTGCCGGCTTCAGCGAAAGCTGGCGTCCGAAGATCGCGGCGCAGGCGAACGGGCAAGATATCCGGCTGGTCAAGGCCGAAGGACTGTTTCCGTGGCACAGCCATCCTGATGCCGACGAGGTTTTTCTAGTCTGGAAGGGGCAATTCGATGTGCATTTTCGTGATCGGATCGTGTCGATGGGTCCGGGCGAAATGATCGTGGTCCCACGCGGCGTTGAACATCGCACCGGCGGGATCGGCGCAGAACTGATGATTTTCGAGCCAAGCGAGCTCATCAACACCGGCACCGCGACGGCATCTGAGTTTACCGCGCCACAAGGAGTGCACATCTAATGAAACTGGCATCACTCAAACATGGTCGTGACGGCCGGCTGGTTGTCGTTTCGGACGATCTCGCCTGGTATGCCGACGCGAGCCACATTGCGCCCACGCTTCAGGCCGCACTCGACGGTTGGGACTGGCTTGAGGGGGCATTGCGGAATCTGGCGACCGACCTTGCCCACGAGGTTATTCCCATGGCGCGGTTTCACGAACGCGAAGCTGCAGCGCCATTGCCGCGGGCGTACCAATGGGCCGATGGTTCGGCTTATGTGAACCATGTGGCGCTGGTGCGGCAGGCACGCAACGCAGACATGCCCGACAGCTTCTGGCACGATCCTCTAATGTATCAGGGCGGATCGGACGGGTTCCTGGGGGCCCGCGATCCGATCCCTCTCGCCGATGAGGCATGGGGTGGCGATATGGAAGCTGAAGTGGTCGTCGTGACAGGCGATGTGCCGCTGGGCGCAACCATCGATCAGGCGCGCGCCGCGATCCGGCTTATCGGGCTGACCAACGACGTATCGTTGCGCAATCTGATCCCCGGCGAGCTTGCCAAGGGGTTCGGGTTTTTCCAGTCGAAGCCGGCAAGCGCGTTTTCACCAGTCTTCGTGACGCCCGATGCGCTGGGCGGCCGGTGGGATGGCGGGAAGCTGCACGGGGCGCTGTGCGTCGATCTCAATGGTGCGCCGCTTGGCCGCGCCGATGCCGGAATCGACATGACCTTCGATTTTGCCCAGCTGATTGCCCACGCCGCTAAAACGCGCGCGCTGGGCGCAGGCACGATCATCGGATCGGGTACGGTATCGAATCGCGATGCCAATGGCGGGCCGGGCAAGCCGGTGAGCGAGGGGGGGCTTGGCTATAGCTGCCTTGCCGAAGTGCGAACGATCGAAACAATCGAAAAGGGAGCGCCTGCAACGCCCTTTCTGAGAGCCGGAGATACCGTTCGCATCTGGATGGACGATGACAAGCACCGCCCGATCTTTGGCGTGATCGAGCAGGACGTGGTTTAGACCCCGTCTAGATCAGCTCGCCATCGAATTCGGTGAACGCCGCGCGAATGGCAGCTTCATCGGCTTCGTCGCGGTCGAGGCTGACGATGATCCGGCCGTTGAGCGCGGCTTCGTCATCTCGCGGCCGATTGGGATCGGCGCGTTTGGCG
>JANPIQ010000266.1:0-1891 GCA_031425075.1 Sphingomonadales bacterium | reverse complement strand
AATGGGTGTCGGCGTTGGAGTGGCGCGAGTCGCTTTACGTCGACGGCATCCAGTTGGAGGCTTTCACGACGTCCGGGGTCCTGGGCAAGTTGTGCGAGTCGTACGAGGGCCGTGTCGCCAACATCGACTACAAGACGATTCGCTACCCAGGTCATATGGACCTGATGAACTTCTTCTTCCACGAACTCTTGATGCGCGAGCAGCGCACATTAGCCGGGCAGATTCTGACCAACGCCAAGCCCCCAGTCAGCGACGACGTGGTGTTCGTACACGTGTCATCCGAGGGGCACGTCAATGGCCAATTACGTCGCACGGAGTTCGTTCGCTCGTATACGCCCAAGCTGGTGGGCGGCCATGGCAACACTGCCATCGCCTGGACGACCGCCGGGTCCGTGGCCGCGGTGATCGAAATGGTTCGCAGCGGCTCGCTGCCCAGCAGGGGGCTGCTGAAGCAGGAGGACATCCCGTTCGATGCCTTCCTCGACACGCCGACCGGAAAGCTTTTCGCCGACTAGCGAGCGCGGCTCAGGGCGCGCCGCGGGCGGCGAGGTAGTGCTGGGTGAACGCAATGACCAGAGCGTCCTTCGGTGTCAGCACGCCGTGAGTGAACGCCCGTGACGACACGCCCTGGTGCACTCGCTCGCAGACCAGATTGTCCTGACTGGCGACCAACTCGTTGAACTCGATGATCGGCGCGGGGTCGAACGTGGGGTCGGCGATGACGTCGGGTGCGAACAGGAACTCCATAACCAGCGTCGTGTGGTTCGGGCCCTTCGGAAACAGGCTGGTGACGACGGCACACGTGCCGGAGATGTCGACGAACATGTTGGGGAACGATGTGCACCCGTAGTACGACGTGCGGTCCACTTCGTTCAGCCCCGGCAACGGCGGCATCTCGCTGCCACCCTCGTAGCCGGTGCTGTAGTCGGCGACCATGGAGACCCCGCCGTCATCGCGGTTGGTGTCGACCACCCAGCCGGTGCGGTAGAGCGGAATGACAGCAACGAGCTCGGGGTGTACTCGTGCGCAGTGCAGGCACTCCTGGTAATTCTCGACAATGATCTTCCAGTTGGCGCCCACCTCTGAGACGCTGGTGTGAGCGACCTTCAAATCCTCGAGCGCGAATCGCTCCAGCGCCAGGAGGTCGGCGCAGTGCATTGAGAGCCAATCGTCAAACGGGGGCGGATCGTTGGCCAGGCTGACGAACACGAAGCCCATCCACTCTCGTACGTGATACGACCACAACGCGTTGCTGGCCTTGTCGACATCGCTGTCGTCAAGATGCGGCGTCGCAATCAGTCGGCCATCGAGCGCGTACGTCCATGCGTGGTACGGGCACATCAGCGAACCCTGGCCACTGTCGCTGTGCTGGTCGCATAGGCGAGCACCGCGATGGCGGCAGACATTGGCCAGCGCATGCAGCGTGCCGTCGAGGTTGCGCGTGATCAGAACACTCTCACCGGCCAGATCGACCACGGTGCGGTTGCCTGGCTGCAGCGTGTCGGCGCGGATGGCGTACATCCAACCGCCGTGAAACAGGCGCTGGCGTTCCAGTTCGTAGACCGCCTCGGAGAGATAGTCGTGTCTGGTCAGCGTGCGTGTGTCGTTCGGTGTTGCGTTGGGTGCTGTGTCGGGCATTGCGGTGCTCCTTGTCCCGCTGTCATGGTATCCCGTCGGGCGCTGAAGCCTGAACGACCGATCAGTCCAACGGGGTAGGGTTCGCTCATGTCGTTCAGTAGCGCACTGTCCCTCGACGATCTCATCCGCAGCGAGGAGGAGACTTTCCTCTCCCGCATGCCCAAGACTGCTGCCCTGTGGGAACGCGCGCAGCGCTCGATGCCCGGGGGAGTGTCCTCCAGTTGGGCCAGCTCGCGCCCGCTGCCTGTGTGGG
>JANPIQ010000265.1:0-2447 GCA_031425075.1 Sphingomonadales bacterium | reverse complement strand
ATGGGCGGCCGCGTCGCCGAGGAAATCATTTTCGGGCATGACAAGGTCTCGAGCGGAGCATCTTCGGACATTCAGCAGGCTACCAAGCTTGCGCGCGCGATGGTCACGCAATGGGGGATGTCGGACAAGCTGGGTCCGCTGCAATATGAAGAACGTCAAGAAGGCTATCTTGGTGGCTATTCACAGCGTTCGGCGATGTCCGATGAGACCGCCAAGATCATCGATGCCGAAATCCGCTATCTGGTCGAAGGGGGCCACAAGCAGGCGACCCATATCCTGACGACGCACAATGATCAGCTCCATAAGCTCGCCCAGGCGCTGCTCGAATATGAAACGCTGACTGGCGAGGAAATCCGAGCGATGCTCGACGATGGCACCCCTCCTGACCGCACCGGCCACGAAACGGCAGCCGCAGTGCCCGTCGCAAGCGGGGGATCGGCCATTCCCAAGACGCGCAAGCGTGGCGGGATCGGTGGACCAGCGGCGGCAGGCGCTTGAAGCTGACGTTTGTTTTGGCGATGCTGGGGCTGTTTGCGGCCCCGGCATCGGCTGAAATGTCGGTCGGTACGTTCGTTGCCAAAGCTGATGCGCTCAAGAAAAAGGGCGTCATGGCGATGATGTCGTCGGATGTCGGGTTGCTGAAAAAGGAAATGGCGGGGGTCACATCTGCCTACCGCAACAGCATCAAGGCTGCGCGCGCGGACGGCAAGCCACCGCACAGCTGCCCGCCTGCAAAGGGCAGCATGAATTCGGATGAACTGATCGCACACTTCCGTACATTGCCCGCGAATACGGCAATCAAAACTGGATTTTACGAGCTGATGAAAAGGAAATATCCCTGCTCCTGATGCGCGGCTGATGCCGATTTTTTGCGACGAATCAGGTGGTGTCGGGCGCAACGCGATGACGCTGGCTGCGGTGGCCATCGCAACCGATGCCGCAGAGGAACTGGTGGCAAGGTTTCGCGCGCAAACCGGCCTGAGCGGCGAACTCAAAGGAAGCCGTATCGATCTTGCCGAACGGTCGCTGTTCTTCGAGCTTTTCGGTGCCAGTGTTGGAAGCGCGGTCGTCGGCTTTTCGACCGTTGCGCTCCGCCCGCAGCCGGGCGAAGATCGGGGCGATGTCGACCGCAGAATATATGTGCGCTTGCTCGATGAAGCGATCAGTGTGCTTCTGTCTGAAACCGGCGGATGCGCCACGGTTGTCATCGATGACGGCCGATACGCACCTGCAACGCTTGGCTTGATCCGCGACGATCTGGCCGCGATGCTCGGGCCGTGCGGCCATGCTGCGCTTGAGCTGAGCCACCGTTCGGCGGGGTTGCAAATTGCCGATGTCATCGCGAACACGATGTTCAACCGTGCATTCCCATCTGCTCGCCAGCACCACTTCATTGCCATCGTCGAACCGTATCTCGCGTCACGGCAAATCAGGCTTGAGCTGCTCGATAGCGACGGATAACGACCGCTTGTTTTGCGTCGCTCAATGCGTTCTGCTAACCGCGCGTCCGGCAAGCGGAATATGTGATGGCGCAGGATTTGATTTCGGACATGGCAAGCAGGGCCCGCATAGCATCGCGGGCGCTCGCCGGTATGAGCTCTCCGCGTAAGGCCGATGCCGTGCTGGCCATCGCGCAGGCGATCCGCCGGTTTGCGCCGGCAATTCTGGCGGCCAATGCCACCGATCTTGCCCGCGCCGATCAATCGGGATTGTCTGGTCCGATGCGCGACCGGTTGGCGCTTGATTTGCAGCGGATCGAAGCGATGGCCGCTGGCGTCGAGGCGGTGGCGTGGTTGCGCGATCCTGTCGGGATGATCATCGACGAATCGATCCGTCCCAATGGGCTCCACATGGCGCGTGTGCGGATCCCTGTGGGCGTCATCGGGATTATCTACGAAAGCCGCCCCAATGTCACCGCCGATACCGCGGCGTTGTGCGTGAAATCGGGCAATGCCGTGATCCTGCGCGGAGGGTCTGAGGCTTCGGCGTCCAACGCAGCGATTTATGCGGCAATCGTTGACGGGCTGGCCAGCGCCGGTGCCCCCGCCGATGCCGTTCAGCTGGTCGGCACAACCGATCGGGCGGCCGTTGGCGCAATGCTTGCTGCGCAGGGCGAAATCGATCTCATCATTCCGCGCGGCGGCAAGGGGCTCACATCGCGCGTTGAAGCGGAGTCGCGCGTTCCCGTGCTCGCGCATCTCGATGGTATCTGCCATATTTACATCCACGCCGCCGCCGGTGCTGACATGGCCAGATCGGTCGCGGTCAACGCCAAGATGCGGCGCACCAGCGTGTGTGGCGCGGCCGAGACGCTGTTGATCGACGCCGCCTTTCCCGCAGCACCGGTCATTTCCGCGATGATCGACGCCGGATGCGAAGTGCGCGGCGAAGCCGGCGAGGCCGCGCACGACAGAAGAGACATAGCCGCAACCGATGCCGATAGGGGC
>JANPIQ010000264.1:0-11093 GCA_031425075.1 Sphingomonadales bacterium | reverse complement strand
GTCAAGGCCGCAGTGGCGGTTCTGGGCGGTCAGGGCGGTGGCGGCCGACCCGATATGGCGCAGGGTGGCGGTCCCGATGGATCGCAGGCCGAGGCGGCAATTGCGGCGATCAGGTCGAAAGTGGCGGGGCAGGCTTAAGCGGGCCGAGCCGCGGCGTTTCTTCAAGCTTTGCCGCTGCCTTGATCTCTGCGCGCAGTTCATCGCGCTTCTCATGGATCGACGCGATCACGGGCCCCATGGCTACGCCCAGGTCGACCAACACCGCCTCTGACAATTGCAACGAGCTTTCGAGCGTTTCGGGAACGGCATCGGTTGCCCCCGCGCGATAGAGTTCGGCCGCGTGATCGGTATCGCGGGCGCGCGCCACGAGCGTGAGCAGGGGAAAGCGGCGGCGCAATGCGCGTGTTAGCCTGATCGTTTGCACCGGATCGTCCATCGTCAGCACGATCGCATCGGCAAGATCGGGTCGTAACCTGTCTAGCCGCGCCTGCCGTCCGGCATCGCCGAAGCGCACGGGCTTTCCTTCGCGCCGCGCCAGCGTCACGATGTCGACATCGGCTTCGAGCACCACATAAGGCCGCTGGTGCGCCTCAAGCATCGCGGCGACCAGCCTGCCAACGCGCCCATAGCCGATCAGGATTGTGCCAGGGCCGCTTGGCGACACATCGTCGCGCTCAAGATCGCCTTGGCGCCATTCGATCCGCCGCGCGGCTTCGTGGCCAAGCCGTGCGAGCAAGGGTGTAACCGTTAGGCCAATCGCGGTGACCACTGTCCAAAAGGCAAGCGCATCTGGCGCAATCAGTTGCGCGGCACCTGCTGCCCCAAGGACGATCAACGTCGTTTCCGAAGGGCTTGCCATCAACAAGCCGGTTTCCGCCGCCACGCCTGCAGGAACCCGTCCGATACGCAACAAGGTGGTAGTCACCAGCGCCTTGATCGCTAACACGCCTGCCAAAGCACCGATAATCTGCGGCCATTGGGCGGCAACCAGCCCAAAATCCACGCTCATGCCGATTGAAATCAGAAATATTCCGAGTGCCAGTCCCTTGAAGGGCTCGAGAATCGTTTCGACCTCGCCGACATATTTTGTCTCGGCAATCAGCAATCCTGCGACAAGCGCGCCGACAATGGGAGACAGGCCGACAGCGAGGGTCGCAATGCTCGACAGAATGACGACAAGCAGGCTGGCAGACATGAACACTTCGGGGCTCTTGGTCCGCGCGGCTTGCGCGAACAGCGGGGGAAGGACGAACGGGCCAAGCACGAGCATAGTGACAACCACCAGAATTCCCATTCCTAGCGTGCTCAGCACTCCGTCGGTCCCCGCCATGGCAACAGGGGCAAGTGCCCCAAGAAGGAAGATGATCGGGACGAGCGCGAGGTCTTCGAACAACAGCATGGATAGTGCCAGTTTGCCGACCGGGCTGGTGGTCCCAGAAATTGGAAGGACCAGCGCCGTCGATGACAGTGCAAGCGCCAGCCCGAGCCCGAGCGCGGCATTGCCCGAATCGCCGAACATCCAGAGACAGGCACCGATGATCGCCGCCGATCCAAGCAGTTCGGAACCGCCAAAGCCGATCAGTTGACGGCGCTGCTGCCACAATCGGCGGAAAGACAGCTCAAGACCGATCGAAAACAAAAGCAGGATGATGCCAAGTTCGGCAAATGGCGCCATTGCCTTGGGGTCGCTGATTGTCAGCCATTCAAGCCAGGGGTAGGTGCCGATTAGCGCGGCCAGACCGAACGGACCGACGATCATCCCGACAAGAATGAACCCGATGACGGGCGTAATCCGCAGCCGGGCAAAAGCTGGAATAACAATTCCAGCCGCCCCCAATATGACCATCGCATCGCGTAGCCCGCTAGAGCTGACTTCAAGCGCCATGGGCTTTCATTGCATGATCGCCGCGCCCTGTCTCGCGCAGAATCTTCGGACTTTCGTGGCTGGACAAGGCTGGCGCCGGGGGGCAGTGAACGCAGACTTAGCAGGAGACCGCCATGCCGTACGAGACGATCCTTGTCGAACACCGCGCAGCCGTTACCTTGATTACGCTCAACCGCCCGCAGTCGTTGAATGCCCTTAACAGCCAAGTTCTTGCCGATCTGATCGCGGCACTTGCAGACTATGATGCCGATCCGACGCAGCGCTGCGCCGTGCTTACCGGTTCGGAGAAAGCCTTTGCGGCCGGCGCCGATATCAAGGAGATGCAGTCGCAGTCGTTCGCCGACATGTATGGCACCAATTTTTTTGCAGGCTATGATCGCGTGACGGCCACGCGTAAGCCATGGATCGCAGCTGTCGCGGGCTATGCGCTTGGCGGGGGATGCGAGCTGGCGATGATGGCCGATTTCATCATTGCGGCGGATAATGCCAAGTTTGGACAGCCTGAGATCAAGCTTGCCGTGACCCCGGGGATGGGGGGCTCACAACGGATGACCCGCGCGATCGGTAAGGCAAAATCGATGGAAATGTGCCTGACGGGGCGCAATATGGATGCTGCGGAGGCAGAGCGTTCGGGATTGGTGGCCAAAGTCGTTCCGCTTGCCGATTTGATTGATGAGGCAATGAAGACGGCGACGACGATTGCGGGAATGGCACCCTTGGCGACGATTGCCGCCAAGGAAATGGTCAATGCGGCGTATGAAATGACGTTGGCGCAAGGCGTCTTGTTCGAACGCCGCCTGTTCCATGGGCTGTTTGGCAGCGCCGATCAAAAGGAAGGCATGGCGGCATTTGTCGAGAAGCGCGCCGGCAACTGGAGCGGGCAATGAAAATCGCGTTCATCGGGCTTGGCAATATGGGCGGCGGCATGGCCGCGAACCTCGTCAAGGAAGGGCATGTGGTTCATGCCTATGACCTTTCCGAAACGGCTGTCAGCACGGCAGTCTCGGCAGGTTGCGAAGCGTTTGCGACGGTGCGCGGCGCAATAGCCGAGGCCAATGCAGTCGTGACGATGCTTCCAAACGGCGCGATCGTCGACACGGTCTATCGCGACGATGTGATCGGTTACGCTCCCACATCGGCGATCCTGATCGATTGTTCGACCATCGACGTCGATACCGCACGCGATGTCTCGGAGGCCGCCAGCCAAGCTGGCTATGCCATGGTCGATGCCCCCGTGTCGGGAGGGATTGCAGCCGCCAGCGCCGGCAGCCTGACTTTCATGGTCGGAGGCGAGGATGATGCTTTTGCGGCATCGGAAGCCATTTTGTCGGCGATGGGGAAAGCGGTTATCCACGCTGGCGGGCCGGGGGCAGGGCAGGCGGCGAAGATCTGCAATAACATGCTGCTCGGCGCATCGATGATTGCGACATGCGAAACATTCATGCTCGCCAAAAAGCTGGGACTGAACCTTCAGACATTTTTCGAGATATCTTCCAAGGCGTCGGGTCAAAACTGGTCGATGACCAGCTATTGCCCGGTACCCGGTGTCGGGCCAACCACGCCTGCCGACAGCGATTATCGCGGCGGATTTGCGACCGCGCTGATGCTCAAGGACCTGAAGCTTGCAATGGAGGCTGCGGGTTCGGTCGATGCCGCTACTCCTATGGGGGGGCGGGCCACTGAACTTTATCAGCAATTTGCCGAGGCCGGCGCCGAAGGCCTCGATTTCTCGGCGATCATTAAAACGTTCGACACATGACTGCTCGGCCCGCGCCGCTTCAGGGCCGGCGCATCCTCGATTTGTCGCGGGTGCTTGCAGGTCCTTGGTGTACGATGATCCTTGGCGATCTGGGTGCCGAAGTGATCAAGATCGAAAACCCCGACGGCGGCGATGACACCCGCAAATGGGGACCGCCTTATGCCGCCACCGAATCTGCCTATTACCTATGCACCAATCGCAACAAAAAATCGGTCGCGATCAATTTGTCGTGCACGGAAGGGCAGGCTGCTGTGCGGGCGCTGGCGGAGATATCCGATGTTGTGGTCGAGAATTACAAGCTGGGCGGTCTCGACAAATACGGGCTCGACTATGAAAGCCTGAAATTGATTAATCCGCGGCTCGTTTATTGTTCGATTTCTGGGTACGGGCGGGCATCTCCCCGCGCGGCGGAGCCCGGATATGACTATGTGATCCAGGCCGAAGGCGGACTGATGTCAGTGACTGGCGATGCTGACCGGCCTCCGGTGCGCGTCGGGGTTGCCGTGGCCGATTTGTTTACAGGAATGACGGCAGCACAGGCGGTGCTCGCCGCATTGATCGCAGCCGATCGCGATGGAATAGGCCAACATATCGATATCGCGCTGTTCGATACGCAGCTTGCGATGCTGGCCAATGTGGGTTCAGCAGCGCTGATTTCGGGTGAGGAGCCTGTGCGATTGGGCAACGCGCATCCGACGGTGGTGCCCTATCAAACATTCGCGACCGTTGACGTCGATATCGTCATCGCAGTCGGCAATGACCGGCAATTCGGCCTGCTGTGCCGCGAATTGCTCGATCGTGCTGATCTCGCCATCGATGTGCGCTATGCCACCAATGCCGCGCGGGTAGCCAATCGCGAGACTCTCCTTGCCGAGCTTGGCCCGCTGATCGCTGCCCGGTCGTCCGAATGGTGGCTAGCCGAACTGAAGCGAGTGGGTGTGCCTTGTGGGGCGGTACGGACCGTGGGCGCAGCGCTTGCATCACAAGAGGCGCAGGCCCGGGGGATGATTGCTACGGTCGAACATTCGCTTGCCGGTTCTATCCCGTTGATCATGTCTGCACTCAAGCTCGCAGACACGCCGGTTATCGCGCCATCTCCGCCCCCGCTTTTGGGAGAACACAGCTTTGAAGTTCTCTCTTCGCTACTGGGTTTTACAGAGCAGCAAACCGCTGCTGCTGCGGGTCAGACCTGAGCGCGGACCGCGTCGAGGATTTTCGCGCCGCCCATGAACACGGCCCCTGTGCAGGCAACAAACAGCAATTTTCCGCCGAATCCCGGATATTGTGTGAGGTAAAGACTGCCGCGTTCAACAGCTCCCAGCGCCAGTGCGTAAATGATCGCGTAAGCCTCCCAACGGGTCTTGATCACAAACAGGCGGGCGACTCGTTTCATTGTCCAATCATTAAGCAAGCATTCGGCAAGCGGCGCAAGTCCGCCACTTCCGCGTTAACGACGTTGGTTACTTGTCAATTAATTCGGCATTTCGGTGAGCGAGAGCGCTTCGAGCAAATGCCCTCGCGCCGCGACAACTTCATCCCGGAGCGTCGCATTGCCAAGTTCGCCTGGATCGATCGTTTCGGGCCAGTATTTGGCGACGATGTCTCCCAACATGTCGAGTTTGCCATGATCGACGAGAAAGCGCGGATCGACTGTGGCCGGATCGCAGACCACGCGCAGACGAAGGCATGCAGGACCGCCGCCATTGGCCATCGATTCGCGAACATCAACCGGGATCAGCTGCCGGATCGGGCCGTTGGTCGCAATCATCGTTTCGAGCCAAGACCAAACGCGGATATTGTCGCGCGCATCGGTCGGCAGGATCAGCGCCATTCCGCCTTCGGGCAAGGTGACGAGTTGGGCATTGAACAGATAGGATTCGATGGCATCAGCCAGGCTGACAGACGCCGCTGGCACCTCGACGATCTCCACCGAGGGTAGGGCACGACGCAGATCGGCATAAAAGGCTTCCCGATCGGCAAAGGCCCATTCGTGCGCGAACAGCACATGTTCGTTCGCGACGGCAACGACATCGTTGTGAAACGCACCTGCCGCGATCGCTGCCTCCGATTGTTCGACAAATAGTTTGGATCTGACTCCATGACGCCGAGCAACGGCCCGAGACGCTTCTGCATGCTGACGCGCCGGAAAGACGCCGCCGCTGCGACCATAGACAAATATTTCGACACCCGGCTCTCGGTGCGTTTCACAAAGCCGCATGTGGTTCGCGGCTCCTTCATCGCCAAACGGTGGCGGCACGGGGCCGTGAACGGCAAAATCCTCGTGTGCGAAAGCGATCGTTAGCTGCGCCAGCGTACCCTGCCACTCATGGCTGCGATGCGGCATTGTGACGAGATTGGCGACGCCCAAGTGGCATTTTCCATCAACCGTATCCGGAGCAGGGCTAACCGTCGCCGCATTGGCGGCCCACATCGCCGAAGCAGACATCGCATTTGCCAACAGCGAGGTATCCGTCTTGTCAGGTGTCGTGCCAAGCGATGCCAGCCACGATGTATTGGGGCGAGCATGCGGAATGAAAAGCCCCTGCGTCAAACCGAGCACCAGATTGGCGCGCATTTTCCCGATGCCCTGCAACGCCGCTGCGCGCGGATGCGAAACCCCGCCCGCGTTTCTGGCAGATGCCAAATTGCCAAGGCTCAGCCCCGCATAATTGTGACTGGGGCCGATCAATCCATCGAAATTAATCTCGATCAAGTTACCAGCGTGCGACATGGGTCACTCTGTCTCCTGTGGAAACATTGAGAATGGCAGCAGCCTCGGGGTCAATCGCAATGCCATTTCCAAACATCTCGACCTGCGCATATGCTGCGACAAATTCAGAAAGCTGCCCTTTGGATACCAGTCGCTTTTCGCCTTCAAGCGGTTTGATTGCCACAATCTCGCTTTCGACGGCCTCACGCACGCTGCGGATGGCATCGGTCCTCGCCGTCATCGTCGGACCCCCATCGAAAATGTCGATGTAACATTCCCAGTCAAAGCCTTCGTTTTCGAGCATCCGCATCGCCGCCCGGCCCGATGGGTGAGGCAGGCCGATCGCAGATCGCGCCGATTCTGTCAGCATCGCTGTATAAATGGGATGTTTGGGCATCAGATCGGCAATGAACTGATTGCCGTGGACCGCGTTGAATTCATCGGCATCGTGGAACCCCATGCCGAAGAAGCGGCCAGCCAGCCCGTCCCAGAAAGGCGATCCGCCGGCTTCATCGATGATGCCGCGCAATTCGGCAAAAGTGCGTTCGCCAAACCGCGCGCGATGGCTACGGATAAAAAGGTACCGGCTGCGCGCGATCAGCATTCCAAGGCCACCTGCGCGTTCATTGGGATGAAGGAAAAGCCCGCCCACTTCGCTAGATCCCTCAAGATCGGTAACAAGCGTCAGCATTTCAGCCTTGAACGTGCGGTTCAGCTCTACGCTATGCTGCGTAAGTTGCCCGATCCGGTAAGAATAAAATGGAATTTTCTGCCCGACCATCGAAAACAGCTGGCACGTTCCGCGGACTTCGCCCGACACCGTATTTTCGAGAACGAGCACGAACAAGTCGTCGGCAACGCAGTCTGTTTGCCGCGTCAACGCCGCCGATGAGCGCTCTAGCTTCGATGCGAGCGATTTTCGATCAGGCGGCAGATTGGTAAAACCCCCACCGGTGAGCTTCGCCATTTCATAAAGCGGCTGCAAATCGGAAGGCCTCGCGGCACGCATCCTGAAACTCATAACCGACCCCTTTCGGCCAGCCGCAGCATGGTCAGTACCGACAGCTTTGCGCGCTCGGCCAACGACCCGACGATCAGAAATTCGTCTTCCGAATGGATTGCACCACCGCGCGGGCCCATCGTGTCGATAACGGGCACACCGCACGCCGCGATGTTGTTTCCATCACACACGCCACCTGTCGCCCGCATCGACAGGTCAATTCCCAGCGCTGCGCCGCATTCTCGCACAATTCCAAAAAGAGCCTGAGCGCCCCGATCGATTGGCTTGGGAGGACGGTTGAACCCTCCATGTGTGTGGGCCAGTACATCGAATTCGGCACACACCGCAGCAATGGCTTCGCGAAGCGCAGTTTCTGCGACCGCCATGTCCTCAGGCGTATCGGGCCGAAGGTTGACGCGGAGGATCGCCATATCTGGAACGATGTTGTTTGGCCCCCCACCGTCGATTTTCGCAGGGTTTACCTTCAGCCCCGGCCTTCGCATTGCATAGAGCCTTAGCGCGAGTGCCGACGCGGCAATCACGGCATTGCGGCCGTCTTCGGGATTGCGTCCGGCATGAGCCGACTTGCCATGAAACTGAATCGCGAAATTACCACTTCCGGGGCGGGCCCCGGCAAGCGTGCCGTCCGGCAGCGCCGGTTCGTACGTAAGGGCAGCAAGTTTGCCTTTCGCCAGCGCCGCAATAAGCGATGCCGAGGCCTGACTGCCGGTTTCCTCGTCCGAATTGATCAGTACATCATAGCCGATCCGGTCACGCAGCGGTGACGTTTCTACCGCGTGGAGCGCTGAAAGAATGACAGAAATCCCGCCTTTCATATCGGCCGTCCCAGGCCCGTTAAGGATGCCATCTTCCAGCCAACGCAGCGCTTGAAACGCGTGGTCTGCACCGAATACTGTGTCCATATGCCCCGTAAGCAGGAGCTGCACTGGCGCGTCCGGCCGCACGCTGACATGAAGATGCTTGCCTCGTTCGATTTGTTGTATCTTGCCGCTGCTATCCATGCTTTCGACACGATCGGGCAAGGCAAGACGCACATCGCCCGGCAACATGGCAAACGCGTCGGCAAGTTTGCCCGCGACATCTGCCAATCCTTTGAGATTGCCGGTTCCGCTGTTAATTGCAGCCCAGCGTTCCACCTGCGACAGCATCGGTGCATCGGCTGCAATTTCAAGCACGGGTATTTCGGTTGGTTTTATGCTCCCCATCTGGCCTTCCTAGCATGATTGCCGATTGTCGCCACACCCTCCACCGCTAGGGTGGCAAAAAAGGAGATGGATATGGCAGATCTCGACGGCAGGATCGCGCTTGTTACCGGTGCGGCAAAAGGGCTGGGCGAAGCGATTGCGCGTGCGTTGGCGGCACAGGGGGCAAAAGTGATCGCGACCGACATGGTGTCGCCTGACGAACTCGCCCACGATATCGGCGGGGTCGCCGCTGCTCAGGATGTCACAAGCGAAGATCAATGGATATCCACGATGGCGATGGTGCGCGACCAGGCAGCAGGGCTCGATATCCTGATCAACAACGCCGGAGTGTTTCTGGCAAAACCAATCACCGAAACGACACTTGAGGAGTGGCGCTTTGTCCAGGCGGTGAATGTCGAGGGTGTGTTCCTGGGGCATAAACACGCAGTTCCCCTGCTTGGGGAACGAGCAGGACGCTGGGCGGGCGGTGCTGCAATCGTCAATCTATCGTCTGTCGCCGGGTTGCGCGGCGCTGCGTTGTGCACCGCTTATAACGCGTCCAAAGGTGCCGTCCGCTTGCTGACCAAAGGCGCAGCGCTCGAGCTGGCAGCAGCAAGGATCCGCGTCAATTCGATCCACCCGGGGATCATCGAAACCGACATGGGCCAGCATCTGGTCGATGATTTTGCCGCTGCAGCAGGGGCAGGCGGCAATGATATGCGTGTTCAACTGAGTAAAATGCATCCATGGGGCGATTTTGGCGTGCCTCAGAACATCGCCGATGCAGCCGTGTTTCTCGCCTCGGATCGTGCTGCGTTCATGACGGGGACTGAACTGGTTGTCGATGGCGGGTTGTCGGCGCGTTGACACAGGCGCGGGGTTCGCCTTAGGCGCTTGGCGTTTCCATCCGGTAACATCAATTCTTGCAAGCCCCAAGGGTGATCAATGTCCGCATATGTTGAACGCGCCGGCCTTCAGGTGTCGGCGGCTCTGGCAGATTTTGTCGAACATGAAGCCATATCAGGCACCCAGCTTGCCGCAGACGCGATCTGGAGCGGGCTGGCTGCCATCCTCGAGCGGTTTGTGCCGGTCAACCGCGCCCTGATCGCCGAACGCGACGCAATTCAGGCGAAACTGGACGCGTGGCACCAGACCAATCCGGGGCCAATCGTCGACATGCCCGGCTATCAGTCGTTTCTGCGCCAGATCGGGTATCTTGTCCCCGAGCCTGCACCGTTCACGATCGGCACGCAAAATGTCGATCCCGAAATTGCGACGATGGCAGGGCCGCAACTTGTGGTGCCAAGCCTGAATGACCGGTTTGTGCTCAATGCCGCCAATGCGCGCTGGGGAAGCCTCTATGATGCGCTTTACGGCACAGATGTGCTCGATGCGCCGCCCGCCAAGCCCGGTGGATACGATACCGCACGTGGCGATGCAGTGATTGCCTATGCCAAAGCCTTTCTTGATACCGCTGTGCCGCTGGAGAACGGGTCATGGGCCGATCATGGCAATCCGTCGGGCGGCATCGCTATCAAAGACCCCGCGCAATATGTGGGGAAAAGCAAGCATGGTCGGTTGTTCCGCAACAACGGGCTGCATATCGAAGTGATGTTCGAACCCGATCATCCGGTTGGCAGTGCCGATCCCTCTGGTATTTCGGATATCATCCTTGAATCTGCGCTGACGACCATCATCGATCTTGAGGATTCGGTTGCGGCTGTTGATGCCGAAGACAAGGTTGCGGCCTATCGCAACTGGCTTGGGCTGATGCGTGGCGATCTTACCGCGGCGTTCGACAAAGGCGGACGGGCAGTGACGCGGGCGCTTGAACCCGACCGCACGTATGACGGCCTGACGCTTCCGGGCCGCAGTGTCATGTTCGTGCGCAATGTAGGGCATCTGATGACCAATCCTGCAGTGCTTCTGCCCGACGGTAGCGAGGCGCCTGAGGGCATTCTCGATGCACTTATGACGTCATTGTGCGCACTTCATGATTTGAAAGCGCTCGGTCAATATCGCAACAGCCGCGCGGGCAGCATCTATATCGTCAAACCCAAGCAGCATGGCCCTGACGAGTGCGTGTTCACCAACGATCTGTTCGACGCGGTCGAAGATGTGCTCGGCCTTTCGCGTCACACGATCAAGGTCGGCGTCATGGATGAGGAACGCCGGACGTCGGCGAATCTGGCCGCTTGCATTTATGCAGTGAAGGACCGGATCGTGTTCATCAACACAGGGTTCCTCGACCGCACCGGCGATGAGATGCACAGCGCGATGCGTAGCGGCCCGATGATCCGCAAGGCCGAGATGAAGGCAAGCAGCTGGATCCAGGCTTATGAGGCGCGCAATGTGCAGATCGGGCTGGCATGCGGCCTTTCCGGGAAGGCGCAGATTGGAAAGGGCATGTGGGCGGCCCCCGACATGATGGCCGACATGATGGTGCAGAAGATCGGACATCCCCAGGCCGGTGCCAACACGGCGTGGGTGCCTTCGCCGACCGCTGCGACGCTCCATGCGATGCACTATCACAA
>JANPIQ010000263.1:0-3957 GCA_031425075.1 Sphingomonadales bacterium | reverse complement strand
CGCTGAGCTGGGCCGATCAGGCCCGCAACATCGCGCGGTCCTGATATTCCTTGTTCGTGTGTGAGATTGCCCTGTTCGGCGCATTTGCTTCCCTGTTATGCACAATTACATTCCCTGTTATCGGCATAAACAGGAAGGCCGTTTTTGCGCGTCGTAAATGGCGGAAGACTGCGGATGCGGGGCACGCATTCTCGTCTATTTGCTCAAAACGCCCCTGTTTGCGGCCGATATTTTACGATTTTCCCTGTTAATGGCACATTATCAGGGAAATACAGGGAAACTCATCCTACCATCGACCGCGTAGAGACGCGGCCGCCAAACAGGCGCAAACCAGGCCGGAAGAGAGGCTTGCTGGGGTCGCATGCGCCTGTTCGGAGACGAGTTTGGGGGGTGGCTGGCGGAGCGGGTGGGATTCGAACCCACGATGGGCTTTTGACCCATACTCACTTTCCAGGCGAGCGCCTTCGACCACTCGGCCACCGCTCCGCATGCTCTGGATGTGCCGCCCCTAATCGGGTGGCCCCCGTGGCGCAACCCACCGCCTTGTCAGAACCGCCCTGTCAACTGCACCCCGTAAAGCCGCGGCTCGGCAGGGATGAACGTCGGAAAGCCGAACGCGCCGCCAGTATTTCCTGCATCGAGCAAATAGTCCTTGTTGGTGAGGTTGCGCGCAAAGCCTGCAATCTCGAACCGGTCATCGGCAAACGCCACCCCGGCGCGAAGGTTGACGAGTGTGACCGCACGCTGCGACGTCACCGGATTGTTGGGCACTTCGAAAAAGATGCGCCCGCGATAGGTGATGCTTGGTGTCGCAAACAGCCGGACGCGACCAAGTTCGGCATCGATCGTGAATCCGCCTGCGGCCTGCACTTCTGGCTGCAAGCGGAAACGATCGCCCGCGAACACACCGTTTGCCGCCTTGTTGTCGATCCCGCCGTCAATATAGCCGATGTTGGCGAACGCGCTGATCCAGTCGGCCAGCCGCAAATTGGCTTCGGCCTCGACACCGAAATTGCTTGCTGATCCTGCGCTTTCGGTGATCGCCTGTCCACCGACGACGCGGCTGACCTGGAAATTGTCATAAGTCTGGTAATAGACGCCAAGTGACCCCGAAAGCGGCCCGACCGCGCCTTTGAGCCCGAACTCGTAATTCCAGACATTCTCTTCGGCAATCCGGCGCAGATTGGGGACCGGGCCCGCTGCGGTGGCAGTTGCCGAAAGCTGGACTGTTGGCGAACGCCGCCCTTTTGACACGGTGGCGAAGAAGCTGGCGTCATCATCGATTTTGTAAAGGATGTTAACCCGCGGGAGAAACGCACGGAAGCTGTCGCTGCTGGTAAAGCGCTGTCCGCCGGTTCCGGCAAACGGGAGCAGGCCGCTGCGCACACCGACAAGCCCGAGGATCGTTGAATTGGGTTGCGTCGCCGAATAGCCTGATTTGCGCTCTTCGATCAGCGCACGGATCCCGGCGGTCAGCTCAAGGCGGGGTGTCGCGATCCAGGTCGCGTCGGCAAACACCGAATAGCTGTCGTTGTTGCCATTGTTTTCGAACACCGATTGATAGGGAATTGCGGTAAACGCGCCACCGGTGATCCGTCCGGTTGCCACCGCTGCGGCGACGGTGCCGTCTGGCGCGACACAGCCCGGGTTGCCCGCTGCTGTGCGAAAGGCATTGAAGGCGGGCGATGGCGTGCAGACGATATACACGCCTTCTTCGGTGGCAAAAGGCACCGTCTGGCGGCCCTGTTCGTGAAAAACGTTGAAACCGAACGCGCCGCGAAAGCTGTCGCTTGTGTATGTGAATCGCGTTTCGTGGCTGGCTTGCCAGCCAACGGCTTCTTCGGCGAATTCGAGATAGGGGGCGGCCGAGCCATCGGCATCGAATGTTTCGAGGCTGTCGAATTCGCGATAGCCGCTCACCTGCGTCAGTGTGAAGCCGTCGCCAATATCGTAGCCCATCGTGAGATTGGCATCATAGACGTCACGATCGAGCCCGAGCCGCACCTTGCCAAGCGCTGTCGCTGAAATCGGCGATCCGCCAAGGAAGGCGGCGCCGAACGGATCGGCAGGGCCGGCAGGCGTCGCAAAATTACCAGAGACGAACGCAGTGCCAGGGTTGCGCTGGCGATCATAGGTCAGGATGATGTCTGTGGTGATATCCTCGCCGATATCGAAACGCAGCGAACCGCGCACGCCGAGTTGGTCCTGTCCGTTGAGGTCGCGCTGGCCGGGGGCGAGGTTTTCGACATAGCCGTCGCGTTTCTTGTAGGCGAATGCCAAGCGTCCGGCGATCCTGTCATTGCCCGCATTGAGGTGGCCAGTGAGCAATTTCTGATCGAAATTGCCGTATCCGGCGGTTAACTCGCCCGAAAATCCCTCCCGCGGACGCGCCGATATGATCGAGATTGCGCCGACCGCCGATGCGGTGCCAAACAATGTGGCCTGCGGGCCCTTGATGACTTCGATCCGCTCGACATCGTAGATATCCTGATAAGATCCGCGCGACCGCGAAATATCGACGCCATTGTAGTACAGCGTGACGCGCGCGCCTTCCTGCGCCGATCCGCTGTCCGATGTGATCCCGCGGATGACGATGCCGGGATTGTTCGCGCTCTGCTCCTGAATGTTGAGGCCGGGCACATAGTTGGAAAGCTCGTCGAGATCGCTGACCCCGAGTTCGCGCAAGCGTTCGCCGGTGGTTGCCGAAATCGTGATCGGCACATCGACCGCGCGCTGTTCGATTTTTTGTGCGGTAACGATGATTTCCTCGCCGGTCGCTTCGGTCTCGGATGCATCTTGCGCGGTGGCGAACGTGGGCACGGTGAAGATGGCACAGGCAAGGAGGCGGGCACGAAAATTCATGTGTGGGCTTTCGGTCTTGGGCGTGAAGTCCCCCGACTAGGCAGCTTATGTTGCAGTGCAACGTAGATTTTGTGACCGGATTGTGACTTGCGGGCGGTTCTCAGATCCCTGACGTCCAACCGCAGCACCTTCGTCAGGGGCTAACTAAGGCTTCAATTTTCTGCGCGCGTGTTTAACGTCGCGACATGCGCACCGTCTTTCTCCCCGTCCTCGCACTCGGCCTCGTCGCCGCTTCCCCTCCATCGCTATCGACCGTGATCGCAGGCCAGGCCTCCGCCGCGCAATCATCTGGCCGCGTTGCTCCTGATGCGCATGCGCCTTCGGAGATTGTCAAGGCCGCCCCGGCATCGGACTGGGTGGCAATTGCGGCGTCCGACTTGCTGGTGATGGACCTGCCGCCCTTGAACGCCAAGCCGCGCCGCGTGGTGATCCAGCTGATGTCGCCGCCCTTTTCGCAAGGCTGGGTGGGAAACATCCGGAAACTCGCGGCGGCGAAATGGTGGGACGGCACGAGCATCAACCGCGTGCAGGACAATTATGTGGTCCAGTGGGGCGATGCGACCGAGAAGAAGGCGTTGCCGGGCGGGTTGGAGACGGTGGCAGAGAGTGAGTACACTTTAGTCAAAACTGACGGGGAAGAAGGCGACATAATTCTCAGGCACCCAAAACAATATGTTGAAGACTATCCCCGAGATTGGGCTTGGTTCGAAAAAGGTTGGCCAGCTGGCTACGGGATTGGTGAGAGCACCCGAACACTCTTAAGTTGGCCAGTCCATTGCTACGGCATGGTCGGCGTCGGGCGGAACCTGTCGCCCGATACCGGCTCTGGAGCGGAGCTTTATACCGTCATCGGCCATGCCCCGCGCCATCTTGATCGCAACATCGCGCTCGTCGGGCGGGTGATCGAGGGGATCGAGCATCTCTCCTCGCTGCCACGCGGCACCGAGGCGCTGGGCTTCTACAAGACGCCCGAAGAACGCACCCCGATCACGGCAATCCGCATAGGCAGCGAGATCGCCGATCTGCCGCGTTTCGAATATCTCTCGACCGAATCCGCGAGCTTCGCGCGCTACGCCGACGCCCGCGCCAACCGCC
>JANPIQ010000262.1:0-12995 GCA_031425075.1 Sphingomonadales bacterium | reverse complement strand
GGTGTTCGACAGCGTGGCCGAGGCGGTCGCCGATTGCGCGCATGTCTACGCGACAACGGTGCGCAAACGGGGGATTGTAAAGCCGGTTGTCACGCCAGAGGCTGCGGCAGACGCGATCCGCGCTGGCCCGGGGCGGTCTGCCGTCTTGTTCGGGCCCGAGCGATCGGGGCTTGAAACCGAGGATGTGGCGCTGGCGCGCGCGATCCTGACGGTGCCGATCAACCCCCAGTTCGGCTCGCTCAATCTGGCGCAGGCCGTGGTGATCGTGGCATATGAATGGTCGAAGCAGGAGGCGCTGGCGTCGCCGCCATTGGTCGCACTCGACCTGCCGGCGCCACAGGAGGAGCTTGAAAAGCTGATTGCGCATTGCGAGCAACTGCTCGAGACCGGCAATTATTTCTGGCCGCCTGACCGCGCGGAGGCCACGCGGATGACGATGCGCAGCGTGCTTACCAAAGCGGGATGGACCGCAGACGAAGTCCGCACGATGCGCGGCATGATCAGGACGCTGGGCGAAGTGCGCCGCAAGCGGGTGCAAAAAACCGATTGATTGCTGCGCCGCATCATTGTTAGACTGGTGTGACTCAACAGGAGCCTCCCCATGCTGCTTTCCGCCTCGATGGTTATCGCGATGCTGGCCGATGCCGCCACTGCCAAGCCCAAGAAAGACAAGAACGATCCTGACCGTCTGATTTGCCGGAAGGAACCGCTGATCGGCTCGCTCGTCAACTATACGCGCACCTGCCATACCAAGCGGGTGTGGGAAGAAATGGGCAATGCGGCCCGCCGCGATCAGCAATCGCTGCGCGAACGGTCGATGTCCGCAACATCGAATTGATCGAGCGGCGCGAGTGATTTTCACAGCAACCGCCTTTGCCATTGCTCTTGCTGCCAATACCGGCGCAGCTGCAACCGTTGCAACAGACCCGGACAAGCTGATATGCCGCCGCGAAGCGCGGACCGGGTCGCTTGTCGGCACTACGCGGAGCTGCAAAACGCGCAAGGAATGGGCGGCAATTGCCGAAGCCAATCGCCGCGATGTCGATAGGCTTCGCGATAATGCCTCGCCGCGCAGCACAAATGGGTCCGATTTTACGCCCTTTTAAGCAGTTCGGCTTGACTCTGGCACCGCTGCCACTAGTGCCGCCCCCTTCGCAATCGACCCTGCACTCCGGTGAAGCAGGTGTCCGGCCATTGCTGCAATGGTCGCGCGGTTCCGGTTTACGGGCGGCAATCATGCCCCCACAGCAATTGAAGGACAGTGCATGTCGAAGCGTCAAAGCGCCAAGTATAAACTTGATCGCCGGATGGGTGAAAACATCTGGGGTCGGCCCAAATCGCCCGTCAACAAGCGCGAATATGGCCCCGGTCAGCACGGCCAGCGCCGTAAGGGCAAGGTGTCCGATTTCGGCATCCAGCTGCGCGCCAAGCAGAAGCTCAAGGGCTATTATGGCGATATCACCGAAAAGCAGTTCAAGCGCTGCTATCAGGAAGCCGACCGGATCAAGGGCGATACCAGCCAGAATCTGATCGGCCTGCTCGAACGC
This sequence comes from Sphingomonadales bacterium, assembly GCA_031425075.1. GTDB lineage: Bacteria > Pseudomonadota > Alphaproteobacteria > Sphingomonadales > Sphingomonadaceae > Aquisediminimonas. The sequence goes on along the minus strand of JANPIQ010000262.1, from coordinate 11,448 downwards.
CGGCTCGATGCCATCGTCTATCGCGCCAAGTTCGCGCCGACGATCTGGGCCGCGCGCCAGCTCGTCAGCCACGGCCATGTCCGCGTCAATGGTGTGAAGTGCAACATCGCGTCGCGCCGCGTCGATATCGGATCCGAAATTACGCTCGGCCCCAAGGCGCAGGAAATGGCGCTGGTCATCGAGGCGCAAAGCCTCGCCGAACGCGACATCCCCGAATATATCGCGACAGACGGAGCGGCAAAGGTCACCTTCACTCGTGTCCCGACGCTCGATGAAGTGCCCTATCCTGTAAAGATGGAACCCAATCTGGTTGTGGAATTTTACTCGCGCTGATCGAGCGGCCGTGCGTGTCACGGCCCTATACCGAAAATGGCGAACGGCGCGGGATTGCCTCCTGCGCCGTTGTCGTATGGACTTCATTATTTCAGCAGAAACTCCGCGCTTTTCTTGAGCATGTCGGCGCGCGCGACTGAATCGACAAGGCTGTGATCGAGGCCGGGATACTCAACGAGCGTGACCTGCTTCCCGGCTGATTTGAGCTTGCTGACCATCAAGCGCGACTGGCCGATCCCGACATTGCGATCGAAATCGCCGTGGAACATCAACACCGGGGCCGTGATCGCAGACGCATTTTGCGCAGGTGAGCCTTCGACAATATGCGGTCCACTGCCGATAAACTTTTCTTGGACGCGCCGGTTCGAATAGTTGCGCCATTCAGATTTGGTCTCGGCCAAGTCAGTCACTGGCGCGATTGCCACCACCTTCTTGAACAGGCCGGGTTCGACCACAGCCGATTGCAACGCGGCATATCCGCCGTAGGACCAGCCCACAATGTTGAGCTGTGCCGCGTTGGCGATGCCTTGGCTGACCAGCCATTTCCCGGCATCTGCTACATCGCCGATGGCGGTTCGCCACGACTTGAACCCATTGTCCTGAAACCAGGCGTCACCATAGCCGCTCGATCCGCGATAATTGGGCTGGATGACAGCAAAGCCGCGATTGGCATAGAATTGCGGAAGCCAGTCGAAACCCCATTCATCCCGCGCCGATGGACCGCCATGCGGCATAACAATGGCAGGCAGGTTTTTCCCCGTCGATCCAGGCGGAAGTGTCAAATAGGCGGGAACCATGGTGCCATCGCGCGCCGGGTACGTGACCGGTTTGACCACAGCCAGTCCAATCCCGCTGAGCAGAGGCCGCGTTTGCATGATGGGCTGGAGTTTCTTTGCGGTTTTATCGAACAGATAATAGGTGCCAGGTTCGGTATCGCCGCCTGCCCAGATCAGCAGTTTCGATTCATCCGCGTTGGCATCGGCAAATTCGATCAGCGGCTGTTTCGGCAGAGCTTTGCCGAGTGATGCTGCAAGCCGTTTGAGTTCGGGATCGAAATACACCGATTGTCGCTTTTCGGTTGCATAGCTTGCGCCAACAACACGCTGCTGCCGCCCAACGGTGATCAGCCCATCGACATCGACGTCGTTCCGTTTTGCAAGAACAGTTTCAGTCAAACTGCCATCGAGCGTTACGCTGACCAACGCCTTGCGGCCATCGATCTTGCGAAATCCGTAGGCGATGTTTTTTCCCGGATCGACGGCATAAGGATTGAGCCCGGTTTCGTTGAGATAGTCATATGAGGCCAGGATTTTCCAGTCCTTGCCTGAATTCATTCGGTATCGATACTCGATCACATTTCCAGAATATCCGCTTGGCGTCAGTGTTTGAAACCCTGCAATCCGAACGTCGCCTCGACCGTCGCTGATGTATTCGATCGCATTGGGTCGCGGCGATTCGATTTTCTTACGCGCCAACGTGCGCGTATCGATTTGATCGACGCCGAGACCCTGTTCGGTTTTTGTAATCAGCGATCCGATCTGCTCTTCGGGAACATAGGTCCGGGCCATCAGAACCGCGCCATCGACCCCGGGGACATAGTCGATGATCGAGCCACCATTAAGATCGGCATAAAGTGCGTTTTCCCCCCGACGCGCTGTCAGCAAGCGGATGTTCGACCCGTCTGCATTTGCTGCTATTGCGCTTCTGAACCCATTCACTTCGGTCCCGATCTTGACGTAGCCGCCCGTGCGACACGCCAGTCGCTCATTTGAAACCCATGTGCAGCCCAGAATGCGGTCTGCCTTTTCATCGGTGGAAATCACAATACGGGGAGCACTGCCATTGGCAGTCTCGACAACATATAGATTTGACGCCTGCATTGGCCCGGGAGCCAAAAAAGCGATTTTAGTTCCATCCGGCGATAGCGCCGTTGATGACATTGCTGGACGCGCCCCAAACGCCTTCGCTGCTTCTTCGAGAGTTTGTGCCGAAGCCGTAGAGGCCAGCATCGCTGCCAGTGCCGCCGTCAGGAAACGCATTGCCAAACTCCTCCAAAACATTGTCGCCTTGTCACAATAGCGCAGTGCGAAGACAAGCCGAAACTGCAAGCGCGCGCCGCATTGTTGACCGGTCGCATTCTGGATCGCGCCTGGCCTTCCTGTCGTATTTATGCCACACCCTTTACGAAAAATCCCGCATTCCGGCCGGATTGTGATGCTGTTCACTGGTTCGTCATGTCCCGCGCCCTACCTGCGCTGCGTCTGAGCGGGGGGACACCTGCACGGACGTTTGCACAAAGGACATCATTATGCGTAAATTTGCACTCCTTGCCGCGATTGCGGCATTCACCGCCACGCCTGCGCTTGCCGAAGGTCAGGCGCGCGTCGAAGCACGCGGCGGTCTGGCAACAGGTGGCGGTGCCGAAGAAGGCTTTGTCGGCGTGGCCGCAGGCTATGATTTCGATCTGGGCGATAGCGGTTTCATCGGGATCGAAGGTTCGGCAGATAAGGTTCTGGCCGGTGGTGCCGATGTGCTGTTCGGCGTGGGCGCGCGCGCGGGCGTCAAGGCCGGTGAAAAGACCCGCATCTATGCGGTTGGCGGGATGGGCTTTGCCGATGGCGAAAGCGATCCGTTCGTAGGCGCAGGGGCCGAATTCGGTCTGGGCAGCGGCAATGTGTATGCCAAGGCCGAATATCGCCGGGTGATCACCAGCGGTGGCTTCCCCGATGTCAATTTCTTCGGCGTCGGCATTGGCACCCGCTTCTAAAGCTTCGCAAGTTTCAAAGATTGCACATTTCGGGCGGGGTGAGCGATCATCCCGCCCGATTTGTTTCTCCTACCGGAACGGCGGCTCGTTGAATGCGCGGAGTTTGCGGCTGTGGAGCTTGGCACCTTCAGCGCGGAGCTGTTCGCACGCGGCGATCCCGATCAGCATGTGTTCGGCGATCGCGCGTTCGTAAAACCGGTTGGCTTGCCCCGGCAGCTTGAGTTCGCCGTGCATCGGTTTGTCCGACACGCACAGCAAGGTGCCATAGGGGACGCGGAAGCGGTATCCCTGCGCTGCGATCGTCGCCGATTCCATATCGATGCCCACCGCGCGGCTTTGCGAAAAGCGCAGCGCTGACTTGGAATAGCGCAATTCCCAGTTGCGATCGTCGGTGGTCACGATCGTCCCGGTGCGCAGCCGTTTGCGCAACGATTCGGCATCTTCGCCCGAGACCAGTTCGGCGGCGCGCGCCAGCGCCTGCTGCACTTCGGCCATCGCCGGGATGGGAATTTCGGGCGGCAGCACATCATCGAGCACATGATCGTCGCGAAGATAGGCGTGCGCGAGCACATAATCGCCGATCCGCTGGCTGGGGCGCAATCCGCCGCAATGGCCGATCATCAGCCACGCTTCGGGCCGCATGACCGCAAGGTGATCGGTGATCGTCTTCGCATTCGATGGCCCGACGCCGATATTGACGAGCGTGATGCCGGCGCGGCCGGGCGCGGTCAGATGCCATGCCGGCATCTGGTGCCGCCGCCACGCGCTGTCGGCTACGGCGGCTTCGGGATCGGTGGTATCGCTCGTGACGAGGACGCCGCCAGGGCATGACAGCGATTCGTATCGCGTATCGCCGCCCAATTGCTTGAGGCTCCACGCCACGAATTCATCGACATAGCGATGATAATTGGTGAACAGCACGAAACCCTGAACATGTTCGGGCGGGGTGCCGGTATAATGCCGCAGCCGGGCGAGCGAAAAATCGGTCCGCAACCCATCGAACAACGCCAGCGGCAGAGGCTCGATACCGTCATCGGTCATGATGCCATCGGCAATCTCATCGCCGATATGCGCCAGCTCGGTTGTCGGGAACCAGCGCGACAGATCCTTGGCGCGGACGTCGGCGAGCCCGTCGTTCGAATCGATGACATAGGCAAACGGGATTTCGTGCCGCCCTGGCGCGGTTTCGATATCGACATCATAATCGGCGAGCAGGATGTCTAGCTGTTCGGAGAGGTAATCGGCAAACAGCGCCGGGCGCGTCACGCTGATGCTGTAACGGCCGGGACGCGTCAGCCGCCCGAACGAGCGATATGAGGCGGAGCGCGCTTCTGCCCCGCGATGCGTGAGATGGATTTCGGGATAGGCATAGCTGCCGTCGCTGCGGTGTACAGGATCGGGCGGCGTGCCGGTTTCGGTGAACACGCGGATCGCGGCGCGCAGCCGCTCGACAGATGCGGCATAAAGCGCTTCGAGCTCGGCAACGATGGCGCGCCCATCGCGTGCGGCGTGCAAGGGCGGGGTTCGGGGAGATGTCATCGCCAGCCGGTATCGCAGAATGGCATGACCATCAAGCGACAGGCCGCAAGGCAGTTTCAGGCATTCGGCCAAAAAAAGTGGCCCGGCGCATCACAAGGACGTGCCGGGCCATCAGGAAGGGGATAAGGCGAGAAGCTCAATCCCCCGGGTCGCAAAGCCCTCTTGCGCAGATTCGGTTTACACTGGCGTGACGCGCATCACACATCGCGCTGAAAACTGCGAAAAACGGGAATTTTTGGCTGACAGCGTTCGACAGGCTTTGCCGCGCTGCGCAGTTGGAGTAGGCAAGACACTCAGGTGATCGGGGCTGTTGTCATGAAGTTTTTCGTCGATACCGCAGATACGGCCGAAATCGCCGAACTCGACGAAGCTGGCGTGCTCGATGGCGTCACCACCAATCCGTCGCTGATCCACAAGGCCGGGCGCAATTTTATCGAGGTGACGCGCGAAATCTGCGCGCTGGTCGATGGCCCGGTGTCGGCCGAAGTCGTTGCGCTCGATCATGACGGCATGATGCGCGAGGCCGAGATCTTGCGGAAAATCGCCGACAATGTCTGCGTGAAGGTGCCGCTGACGATCGACGGCCTCAAAACCTGTCGCAAGCTGACGTGCGATGGCACGATGGTCAACGTCACTTTGTGCTTTTCGGCCAATCAGGCACTGCTCGCCGCCAAGGCAGGCGCCACATTCATTTCACCGTTCGTCGGGCGGCACGACGATAACGGGTTCGACGGAATGGCGCTGATTGCCGACATCCGGCTGATTTACGACAATTATGATTTTGCAACAGAGATCCTTGTCGCAAGCGTCCGCCACCCGATCCATGTCCTTGAATCGGCAAGGATCGGTGCCGACGTGATGACAGCTCCGCCCGCAGTGATCAAAGCGCTGTTCAACCATGTGCTCACTGAAAAGGGCATCGCCGGGTTCATGGCCGACTGGGCCAAGACCGGCCAGACAATCGGATAGCGACCGGTCCAGAGGGGTCAAGATGCGGATACGGCGTCAATCTCTTTGGTTCTTTGGGTGAAACGCAGTGCCGGGGTTCGCCCAAAACACCAAAGAGTGCGCTGCTGTCATCGGCAGCGGGCAGCGGGCATCGCGCCGGGATGGAGGGGGCTCATGACTGAAGTCGTCAGCGCTTGGGCGGATCATCTGCGGCACGACAAACGGCGTTCGCTTCATACCGTTCGTGCCTATGAGGCGACGGCTGAACGGCTGATGACGTTCCTGCAGGAACACCAGGGCGGGCCGCCCGATCTTGCCGCGATCACGCTCGCCGAACTGCGCGCGTTCCTGGCGCACCGGCGGCATGAGGGGATCGGGAATGCCAGTGCCGCGCGCGAAGTATCGGCAGTGCGCGGCTTTCTGGCGTTCACGGTCGGCGATGCCGTTCCTTCGATCAAGGGACCCAAGGTGACAAAGGGCCTGCCGCGCCCGATTGCACCAACAGAAGCTGTGGCACTGGCGCAGGGCGTGGCCGATGATGCCGCCCAACCGTGGATCGCCGCGCGCGACTGGGCGTTGCTGCTGCTGCTTTATGGCGCGGGCTTGCGCGTGGGCGAGGCGCTGTCGCTGACCGGCGCGGTGCTGCCATTGTCGCAAACATTGCGCGTGACGGGCAAGCGCGACAAGACCCGTATTGTGCCGCTGCTGGCGCAGGTGCGTGAGGCGATCGAGGCCTATGTCGCGGCTTGCCCTTATGGCGCCGACACGCGCGAGCCGCTGTTCAAGGGCGCGCGCGGCGGCCCGCTCAACCCTGCCATCGTCCGCCGCAATGTGCGCGGCGCGCGCGTACGCCTGGGGCTGCACGAACGCACGACGCCGCATGCGCTGCGGCACAGTTTTGCAACGCATCTGCTTGCGCGCGGGGCCGATCTGCGCAGCCTTCAGGAACTGCTCGGCCATGCCAGCCTGTCTTCGACGCAGGTTTATACAGGCGTCGATACCGCATGGCTGCTCGACGTTTATGCCAGCGCGCATCCGCGGGGGTAACACCCCCGTCACGCACGCCGGGATTATTTCTCGCCGCCGTAAAGTGCATCGGTGCGCGCGCCATAATGCTTGCGGATCACATGGCGTCTGATTTTCAGGCTCGGCGTCATCATTTCATTCTCGACCGAAAAGGCATCGGGGATAAGGACGATCTTGCGGATTTTTTCGGGTCCGGTCAGCGCCGTGTTGACCCTGTCGACCGCCGCCATCCCCTCGGTTTTGAACGCGGGAAGATCGCACAGCGTTCCCAGATCATAGGGAATGTCGTTTGCCTGCGCCCAGCCGATCGCCCATTCGGGATCGGGAACGATCAGCCCGACAAGATGCGGGCGCCTGTCTCCCGATACCATCGCCTGGATGATTTCGGGCTGGATCGTCAGCATGCCTTCGATCCGCTGGGGGCTCACATTTTCGCCCTTGTCGTTGACGATGATGTCCTTTTTGCGATCGGTGATGACAAGCCGGCCCTTGGCATCGAGATGCCCGATATCGCCGGTGTGTAGCCAGCCATCGCGCACCGCGCGCGCCGTTTCTGCCTCGTTGCGCCAGTAACGGTGCATCACAAGTTCGCCGCGGACAAGAATTTCGCCATCTTCGGCGATGCGCACTTCGACGCCTTTCAACGGCGGTCCCACAGTATCCATCGCAATTCCGGCGCGCGGCCGGTTGCACGATACGACCGGGCCCGATTCGGTCTGGCCATAGCCTTGCAGCAGATTGATCCCGAGCCCGTGGAAGAACACGCCGATTTCGGGATTGAGCGGCGCGCCGCCCGACACCAGCGCTTTCAGCCTTCCGCCGAATTTCTCCATGACCTTGGGGCGCAGCGTCTTGTTGAGGAACGCCTGCATCGGCCTGTCCCACAGCGGAATGCCGCCCGCAAGATCCTTGCCGCCCAGCGCCAGCGCGCGCCGCAACAGCCCCTGTTGAAAGCTCGACCGTTTCTCGAACTCCTTCAAGAACCGCGCACGGATGACTTCGAACAGCCGGGGGACAACGAACATGATCGTGGGGCGCACTTCGGCCATATTGGCAACAAGCTTCTCAAGCCCTTCGGCGTACCAGATCTCGCCGCCCAGCCCTATTGGCACGAACTGGCCGCCCGAATGTTCATACGCGTGGCTCAGCGGCAGGAACGACAGGAACACCTCATCGCCCCAGCCAAAATCTTCGGCGATGATCGCGATGCAGCCTTCGACATTGAGCAGGATCGCGCCGTGATGCTGCATCACGCCGCGCGGGGACCCGCCGGTGCCGCTTGTGTAGATGATGCACGCGGTCGCATCGCGGCTGAATTGCGCATCGGCGGCGCACGCGATCGGATCGGCTTCGCGCACGATCATATCCTGCCAGCGATGCACCTCGACCCCGCCGGTTTGCCCGACGCGCAGATCGTCGAACCCGATGAGATGGCTCGCATCGGTTGCGCGGATCGCGGCGGGCATCACCGCTTGCGCCAGTTTCGAATTCGAAACAAACACCGCACGTGCGCCGCAATCCTCGATGATGTGCTGGTGATCGCGTTCGCCATTGGTGGTGTAGGTTGGCACGGTGATGCAGCCCGCCGCCATGATCGCAAGATCGGCGATGCACCATTCGGGCCGGTTTTCGGACACGAGCATCACCCGATCGCCGGGATTGAGGCCGATGGCCTTCAACGATGCCGCGACTGATGCGACTTGCTGCGCCGCCTGCGCCCAGCTGGTTTTGACCCAGACGCCGTCTTTTTTGACCGATAGAAAGGTCTTGTCGCCATTTTCGGCGGCACGCGCAAAGAACATCGCCGTCAGTGATGGGAATTGCTCGAAACTGCGCATCGTCTCTCCTGTGGACCCTTGCCCTTGGTGGCGGTGTATCAGCCGGGGTGGCGAAGGGGCAAGGGGGCGGTGGGCTGAGGGTTGGGATAGACTGCATCTATCGCCTGAAGGATTGCAGCTTGACCTTGGCTGGCGGCAGGAAAGCTGGCGATGGGGCGAAATTGCGAGCGCTTCGCGACGTCAATTGGGCGGGGGCTTCAGTATCGTGGAACTGAATCTCAAAGGCGGACGCTCACAGGTTCGGTTGGCAGGCTGGAAATCTCATCGGCTGAGCTCGAAGCGATCTTAAATCGCTATATCGCCGATCCACTTGTTTAGCGTTTAGTACGGGCTGGGACGGCTTGTGCACGGCAATCGAGCCTATCGCTGCCAATGTCCGAAAATGGGGCGGTAGTTGACGACTATGCGTGAAATGAACGAAGGTCGGCTTTAGCTTTACCGCGCAAAACCCGCCAGTCCACTCCCCTCAACAAAGCTGTGGTTCAGCAAACTTGACATTCACGTCTCCACTTGCCGCTTCACTCCACCAACGCATTCCCATCGCTTCTCGGGTCCGCAGCCCCCACCCAACCCTGCGGCGTCTTGTGCGCGGCGTTGGCCTTTAATCCGCTCAGCTGCGAGCTTGCCACCACCGTCTGGCCGAGTTTGGCGATCTCGGGCATCATCGGCTCGAGCATGCTGCCCTTTTCGACAAGGACGCCCTGCCCGCCGAAATAGATGTTGGGCGCAGCGAGTGCTTCGGCAGAGGGCATGCCCCAATCGAGATGCGCGATCAGCGTTTTGGCGACCTGCATGATGATCGTCTTGCCGCCTGCCGCACCCACTGTGAACACTGGCTTGCCGCTGGCATCGAAGACGATCGTTGGCGACATCGACGAAACGGGGCGCTTGCCCGGCTGCGGGCGGTTGGCGACTGGCGCGCCATCGTTGACCGGCACGAAGGTAAAATCGGTCAGCTCATTGTTGAGAACGACGCCGTTTGCCACCAGCTGGCTGCCAAAAGGGCCTTCGACCGTCGAGGTCCAGCTGGCGACGCTGCCGAACCTGTCGACTGCGATGAAGTGCGTCGTGCCGCTGGCCTCGCCCGAAATTGCGGCGGTGCGTCTGGGCGCTCCCGGCGGCGCTCCGGCGTCGTATGTGCCGAGCGAAGCGCTTTCTGAGATCATCGCCGAACGCTGTGCGATATAGGTTTTGTCGAGCAAGCCCTTGACCGGCACCGATACGAAATCGGGATCGCCGAGATACAGCTCACGGTCGGCGTAAGCGAGCTGCATCGCTTCGGCGATGACATGCCAGGCGACGGGCGACTCCTTGCCCAGCGCTTTCATGTCGAACCGTTCGACCAGCCCGAGAATCTGGAACACCGTGGTCGCGCCCGAAGATGGCGGGCCCATGCCGCACATCGTATAAACGCGATAACGGGTGCACACCGCATCGCGATTGACCGCGCGGTAGGCACCGAGATCCTTGACAGTCATCACCGCAGCGTTGCGTGGCGCGCGGGTTACCGCATCGGCGATCGCCCTGGCATTTGGCCCTGTATAGAACGCTTTGGGGCCACGCCTGGCAATCGCGCGCAACAGCGCGGCCTTGGCCGGATTTTTCACCGTGTCTCCGGCGACTTTGGGTCGGCCATCGTGCCAATACAGCGCCTTGATTCCGTCCATCCCGTCCCACGCGCGCGACATCCTGCCGATCACACCGGCGAGCCGCGGCGTGATGACATAGCCTTCTTCGGCAAGCCTGATCGCCGGCGCGAAGAGCTGCGCCCATGTGACGCGGCCCCATTTGCGGTGCGCCTCTGCTGCCAGCGCGATGTTACCGGGAACGCCTGTGGATTTTCCGCCGACAAAGGCTTCGCGGAACCCAAGCGGGCTGCCGTCGGGACCAAGGAACAGCGTCTCGTTCGCCGATGCCGGTGCCTTTTCGCGTCCGTCGATCGTTCGCGTCGCACCCGTTTTTGCGTCGAACGTGACGAGGAACCCGCCGCCGCCAATGCCCGACGATTGCGGCTCGACCACCGATAGCGCGACCATCGTCGCGATCGCCGCGTCGACCGCACTGCCGCCTGCACGCAGGATTTCGCGCCCCGCCTCTGTCGCGCGCGGATCGGCCGAGGTGACAATGCCGCGCTGAGCAGTCGATGGGACAGAGACACAAAGCGCAAAGAGCGCGGCGAACAAGCGGACCGATCGTTTCATCTGAATGACACTAGTCGTCCACGCCTTGGCGGCAACCCCTCAATCGTCGGCCCCTATGGCATCGCTCAGCCGGGCAAAGCCATCGCGTGCGAGCAGGGCGGCCATGCCATCTGCGATGTGTCGTGGCAGCCCGGGGCCGTGATAGACCAGTGCTGAATAGATCTGCACCAGCGATGCGCCCATCCGGATTCGGGCATAAGCCTCTTCGCTCGAGTCAATGCCGCCTGCTGCGACGATCGGGATGCTGCCGCCTGTGGCCTTGCGCAGATCGACCAGCGCACGGCGGGCAATGGCGGCCAGCGGTTTTCCCGAAAGCCCGCCAGTTTCGTCGCGGTGGCGGGAGGAAAGGCCTTCGCGCGCCAGCGTGGTGTTCCCCATAATCAGCGCATCGACCTTGCCTGCCACCGTCTTTGCAACATCATCGAGTTCGGCGCTCGACAGATCAGGCGCGAGCTTGAGGAAGACAGGCGGACCGGCAGGTCCGCGCGCCTCTGCCACAGCCGCGAGCAAATCGGCCAATGCGTCGCCCTGTTGGAGCCCGCGCAGCCCCGGTGTGTTGGGAGAACTGATGTTGATCGCCAAATAATCGGCGATTGGCGAAAACCGCCGCACGCCGATCGCATAATCGGCAATCCGGTCGACCGAATCCTTGTTGGCCCCAAGATTGACCCCGACGATTCCCGCCCTGCGACCCGCCCCATGGCGGTCAAGCCGCGCAAACGCAGCGTCATGACCGCGATTGTTGAACCCCATCCGGTTGATCACGCCTTCATCTTCGACCAGCCGGAACAGCCGG
>JANPIQ010000261.1:0-5942 GCA_031425075.1 Sphingomonadales bacterium | reverse complement strand
ACAAGCTCAGTCCCTCCTCACCATGAGCGGGGCAGGAGGAAAAGCGCGGTCCGTCAAGGCCGCGTCCGCCCGAGCAGCCCCAACACCGCTCCCAACGCTTCAGGCGCGCAGGCAAAGCCGAAATGGCCGCAATCGACCTCGATCGCTTCATCGACTTCGCCGGTCGCTCCGCGCGCACTGGCCTGTGCCACGATGCCGTCGGTGCGTGACCAGAGCGCATAGGTGGGGACTGGCGGCTTCTGCGCGAGCTGCACCGCGATCGGCGGGGCATCGACGGGGTGCTTGGCGACATATTCGTAAAGCCGCCACGCATGGTTGGCCCGGATGTCTCCCGAAAACGGACTGCCCATGGTGACGACACGCGCAACGCGATGCGGGGCGTGCTTTGCATATTCGCGCGCGATGAGGCCGCCTAGGCTCCAGCCGATCAGCGTCACCTTGCCACCGATCTGGTCGAGCTGCGCATCGAGCCGCTGCAGCATGTCTGCCGTCACGCCAAGATTGCGACCCAGCCCCCAGCCATAGGCACGGTAATTGGCGGCATCGAGTGTTCGCCTCAGCAGCTCCATCCGTTCATCGGAAACCATGAACCCGGGCAGCAGAACGACCGGATGGCGCTCGCCATCATGCCCTGCGGCAATGTCGGGACTCTGGCGGATGCCGCGCGCCCAATCCTTGAAGACCCGCGCTTCGCCGAACAAGAGCGACAGGGCAGGGGCATTGGCCGACGGCTGAGGAAATTGCTGATACATCGCGCATCCATGGGGGACGCGTCATAAATCTGCAATGAACAAGATCACAGCCGGCGCGATTTCGATGAGATTGGACAGCGCGGTCGACATGATTAAAGACGCTCGCGATGCCGCCCGATCAATCCATCGATAGTACGCAAAACCTCGACCTTGCGGTGATGCGCCGGTTCCTGCCCTATCTGTGGCCGAAGGACCGCCGCGACCTCAAGATTCGCATCATCATTTGCCTGGCGCTCGTGATCGTTTCGAAATGCATCCAGCTGTCGATGGGCTTCCTCTATGCAGGCGCAATCGACCGGATGGCACCCGGAATGGAGGCTGGGGTCAGCATCGCGATGGCGCTGGTCGCGGCCTATGCGGGCGCGCGGTTCGGCGGGGTGCTGTTCGACAATATGCGCAACGTCGTATTCGAACGCGTCGGGCAAGATTCGACGCGGCAATTGGCCGAACAGGTGTTCGCGCACCTCCACCGGCTGTCGATGCGCTTCCATCTGTCGCGGCGGACTGGCGCTGTCACCAAGGTGATCGAGCGCGGGACCAAGAGCATCGACGTGATGCTCTATTTCCTGCTGTTCAACATTGCCCCGACGGCGATCGAGCTGATCGGGGTGGGCATCATCTTCTGGACCAAGTTCGGGCCGGGGCTGGTCGCCGCGACCTTCGTCATGGTCGTTGCCTATATCGTTTTCACGCAGCGCGTGACCGACTGGCGCAACCAGCTGCGCGTCGAAATGAACGAGCTCGATACCGCAACGGTGGCGCGCTCGGTCGATAGTCTGCTCAATTATGAAACGGTCAAATATTTCACCGCCGAAGACCGTGAGGCGGCGCATTATTCGCGCGTCGTGCGGCGCTGGGCCGATGCGGCGGTCAAATCCGAAAATTCGCTCGCGCTGCTCAATATCGGACAGTCGCTGATCACCAACAGCTTGATGGCAGGCGCGATGGCGTACACCGTCTGGGGCTGGAGCAAAGGGATGTTCACGACAGGCGAGGTGGTGCTGGTCAATACCCTGCTCGCGCAGCTGTTCCGCCCGCTCGATCTGCTCGGCATGGTTTACCGGACGGTGCGGCAGGGCGTGACCGATATGGCCGCGATGTTCGATCTGATCGATACCGAAGGCGAAATCGCCGATAGCCCGGGTGCGGTACCGCTCGTGGTGGCAAAGGGCGAGATCGCCTTCGAGGATGTCAGTTTCAACTATGATCCCGACCGCCCGGTGTTGACGGGGCTGAGCTTTACGGCGGCGGCGGGCAAGACACTTGCAGTCGTTGGCAGCTCGGGCGCGGGCAAATCGACCATCGCGCGGCTGCTGTTCCGCTTTTACGACGTGACGGGCGGGCGGATCAGCATCGACGGGCAGGACATCCGCGACGTCACGCAAACCTCGTTGCGCGCGGCGATCGGTATCGTCCCGCAGGATACGGTGCTGTTCAACGACACGATCGGCTATAACATCGCCTATGGCCGCGAGGGTGCACGCCAAGCCGATGTCGAAGCGGCGGCGCGCGGCGCGCAAATTCACGGCTTCATCGCCGCACAGCCGCAGCAATATGACACGCCGGTGGGCGAACGCGGGCTGAAGCTGTCGGGCGGCGAAAAACAGCGCGTGGCGATTGCACGGACGATCGTGAAGAACCCGCCGATCCTGATCCTCGATGAGGCGACGAGCGCGCTCGATAGCAAGACCGAAGCGGGCATTCAGGACACGCTTGCCGATCTGTCGCAACATCGCACGACGATCGTGATCGCGCACCGGCTGTCGACGATCGTCGATGCCGATGAAATTATCGTGATCGAGGCAGGCCGTGTCGCCGAGCGCGGCACGCATGAAACGTTGCTGCGCGCAGGCGGGCTTTATGCGGGCCTCTGGATGCAGCAGGCCGCCGAGATTGAGGATGCTGAGGTTGCGGCGGAATGAAGGCCTTCGTCGTTGCAGACCGTCAGCGTTACATGTAACGTCGGAAAATGGGATGTGAAACGCCTCTGACCGGTGCCGAACGCGTCGCGCGACGTCGCGCGGCGCTGCGCGCGCAGGGGTTGCGTCCGAAGACGTTCTGGCTGCCTGATACGCAAAGCGAAGCGTTCCATGCGCAGGCGGCACGCGATGTTGCCGCGATCAATGCGATGCGATCGCGTGACGAAGATATCGCATTCGCCCATGCCATCCAATATTGGCCGGAAGACGATTATGACTGGGGTCCGGGCGGCCCGCCGTGAAGCGGGGGAGCATCGTGACCGTCGCGACGACTTCGGGCTTTGGCCAGAAACCGCGTCCCGCATGTGTCATTCAGGCAACTTCTTATTTGGGGCTATCTACGGTGGTTCTGGCTCTCATTTCGAGTGACACCGATGCCGCGCGGGTTTCAGTCAACGTCGACATCGCGCCTTCGGAGGACAATGGATTGCGCCTTCCTTCGTGGATCATGGTCCATTCACTGGCGACGGCGCGCACCGATGAAATCGGCAAGGTCATTGGCGCGCTTTCGGCAGCCGATCTGGCGCGGGTCAATGTTGCGTTGATGGTATTTTTGGGTCTCGGGCAATCATGAACCCCCGCGATACGCTCAAATCCATCTTCGGATTTTCCGAATTTCGCGGGGTGCAGCCCGATGTGATCGATCGCGTGATGGCGGGGCGGAATACGCTGGCCGTCATGCCGACTGGGGCGGGGAAGTCGCTGTGCTACCAGTTGCCTGCTGTAATGAAGGATGGCACCTGCATCGTCGTGTCGCCGCTGATCGCGCTGATGCACGATCAGATGCGCGCGGCCGACGCGGCGGGGATACGCGCGGCGACGCTGACGTCCGCCGATAACAATCGCGCCGAAACGATCGACCGGTTCCGCAATGGCGCGCTCGATCTGCTGTATGTGGCCCCCGAGCGCGCGTCGCAGGATGAGTTTCGCGGGATGCTGCGTGAGGCGAAGATCAATCTGTTCGCGATCGACGAAGCGCATTGCGTTTCCGAATGGGGGCATGATTTCCGCCCCGATTACCGCCTGCTGCGACCGATGCTCGACGATTATCGCGATGTGCCGCGCCTGGCACTGACCGCGACCGCCGATGCGCACACGCGCGACGATATCCTCGCGCAGCTTGGAATTCCGCAAGAAGGCCTGATCATCGCCGGGTTCGACCGGCCCAACATCCGTTACGCGATGACCAACGCGTCTTCGGCTGGCTCCGCGATTGCCGGGCTGATGCGGCAGAACCCCGGGGCGGGGATCGTTTACGCGCAGACCCGCGACAAATGCGAGAAACTGGCGGCACTGCTGGCGAAGACCGGGCGGCGGACGCGCTTTTACCATGCGGGGATGGAATCGGCTGACCGGCAGCGCGCGCAGGCCGAATTCGTGGCGTCCGAAGATATGGTGATGTGCGCGACGATTGCGTTCGGCATGGGGATCGACAAGCCCGACGTGCGGTTCGTGGCGCATGCAGGCCTGCCCAAATCGATCGAGGCTTATTATCAGGAATCGGGCCGCGCAGGTCGCGATGGCGATCCGGCAGTGGCGCATCTGTTCTGGAGCACCGGCGATTTTTCGCGGGCGCGGTCGCGGCTGTCCGAAGTGCCAGACGGGAGGCTTGCGACCGAACGCGCGCGGATCGATGCGCTGGTGGGCCTTGTCGAAAGCCATGGGTGCAGACGGGCCGTCTTGCTCAGGCATTTCGGCGAAGACCCGCCCGCAAACTGCGGCAATTGCGACAATTGCCTTCATGCGCCCGGCGTGTTCGACGCGACCGAAATTGCGCGGAAATTGCTTTCGGCTGTCTACCGCACCGGGCAGAGTTTTGGCGTCGGCTATCTCGAGGCCATCCTCACAGGCCGCAGCGACGATCGCGCAAGCCAGCGCGGGCATGACAAATTGTCGGTGTTCGGCATCGTCGGCAGCGACGAGGCGCCAATGCTCAAACCCGTCGCGCGGGCGTTGCAGGCGCGTGGCGATCTGATCGCGAACGAATATGGCGGGCTGGCACTGGGCGGGGCCGCGCGCGCGATCCTGAAAGGCGAGGCCAAGGTCGAGATTGCGCAGGCTGTGCGGGTTCCGCGCACACGGCGGGGATCGGCGGGAGAGCCCAATCCGGTCAATGATCCGCTGTTCGATGCGCTAAAGGCCTGCCGTCGCAGCGTGGCTGCTGAGGCCGGCGTGCCGCCCTATGTCATATTTCATGACTCGACGTTGCGCGAAATGGCGCGCATCCGGCCCAAGTCGCTCCGCGATATGGCGCTGGTGCCTGGCGTTGGCGAGCGTAAGCTCGAGGCTTATGGTGAGGTGTTTCTCGAGACGCTGGGGCGTCACTCTCCCGGGCGGTAGCGCCTCATGATATGGCCTGCGAGTTCATCGGGGTGGAAGTACACAGGCCGAAGATCGCCCGCCGCATAGCGCGAGGCCTGATCGTTGAAGTGGCGCGATTTGGGATCGCCGCTCAATCCGCCTGCCGTTACCGCCATAGCACGGACGCGCGGGCCGAATTCGACGACGGCGACGAAGCTGTTGCCCCGGTTGCCATACCAGCGAGCAGTATTGCCACGCGATGCGGCTTCGAACGCGGGAAGCGAACCCCATTTTGCCGAGGCAAACGGCACCGCGATGCTCGGTTGCTTGTCGTCGTAACGCGCCTCGATCGCGGGGGTGAGCCGCTGGAACCGGTTGACCTCGCCCCACGGCGTTTTCCAATTGCCGAAGTTGCGCTCGATCTTCGCGATGGCGGCGGCGAGCGCGTCGAGTTTGCGCGCGTCAGGCAGTGCGATCAGTCGTTGATAAACGGCTCGGCGGTCGTCGCCCGGATATTCGGCCTGTGCGAGTGACCAGATTTCCTCACCCCAGAACATGGCGAGCGTCGTTGCGACCGAATCCGCCGAAGCCCGATAGTCCCAGCCTTTGAGCAATGCGATCGGTTCGCGAAGAATGTCTCGCGGGGCGGTTTCGGCCGCGCGCACCAGCCCCGGCACCAGTTCGGCAAAGGCCGACAGATAGCGATCATAGGCCAGGGTTCGCAGCCCTTCGGGATCGAGCTTGCCGCTTTTCGATAGCAACCGCACCGCGTTCACCCCGCGCGGGTTTTCGCCATAGACATCCATGTAGCGGGGGAAGCGTTTGGGATCGGGGCTGTCAGGCCCGGCGGCTGAATATGGCCAGTTGTTGGTATTCTGGATCCAGCCTGTTTTCGGGTTAAGCACGCGCG
>JANPIQ010000260.1:0-30039 GCA_031425075.1 Sphingomonadales bacterium | reverse complement strand
GCTTGGTGCGCGCGATTCGCTGCGGCTCGAGGCGGGGTTGCCGCTCTACGGCCACGATTTTGATGAAAGTGTCGATCCCGTCGAGGGCAATGCGAGCTTCGCCGTATCGAAGCGCCGCCGCGCCGAGGGTGGATTCCATGGCGCCGAGCGCATCTTGAAGGCGATCATAGACGGCCCGTCACGCAAGCTGGTTGGCGTTGCCGTCGAGGGCAAGATACCGGTGCGCGAAGGCGCGCCGATCTTCGCCGGGGCCCATCAGGTAGGCACGATTACGTCCGGTGGCTTTGCGCCCAGCGTAGGCGCGCCAATCGCGATGGGGTACGTTGCGACGACCCATGCCAAGCCTGGTACCGCGCTTGAGGCCGAAGTGCGCGGAAAGCGTGTGCCGCTGACCATCGCTGCGATGCCGTTTGTTCCGCACAAATATGTTCGAAGAGGAGCCGCCTGATGACACGCTATTACACCGAAGAACATGAATGGATCGAAGTCGACGGCGATACCGCGACCGTCGGCATCACCGATTATGCGCAGCAGCAACTGGGTGACATCGTGTTCGTTGAAGTTCCCGATGAGGGCAAGGATTTTGCCAAGGGCGATGACGCGGCGGTGGTTGAATCGGTCAAGGCTGCTTCGGATGTCTATGCGCCGGTTTCAGGCACCGTGGTCGAGGGCAATGCCGCGCTGACCGAGGATCCTGCGTTGGTGAATACCGATCCAGAGGTTGAAGGTTGGTTCTTCAAGCTGGCACTTGCCGATCCGTCCGAGCTTGAAGGGCTGATGGATGAGGGCGAGTATCGGACGTTTGTCGAAGGGTTGTGAGCCAATCCTCACCGCTTGCGGGTAGGTGGCAGCGGAGCAGCTGCTGACGGAGGGGGCCATCGGAAGGCCCGCTTCATGGACGCCTCTTCCGCCGCTTCGCGATCCCCCTCCCTGTAAACGGGGAGGATTTAGGAGTTAGAAAATGCGTTACCTACCACTTACCCAGCCTGATCGTCAGGCGATGCTCGCCACCATTGGTGCGGCAACAATCGACGATCTGTTCAGCGACGTTCCTGAAGACGCGCGGCTGGGTGGGCCGGTTGCGGGTTTGCCGATGCACGCCAGCGAAATGGCGGTCGAACGGCATCTTTCGCAGCTCGCGCGTCAGAACATGGCGGCATCGGATCATCCATTCTTTTTGGGCTGTGGCGCGTACAAGCATCACGTGCCCGCCAGCGTCGATCATCTGATTCAGCGCGGGGAATTTCTGACCGCTTACACTCCGTATCAGCCCGAAATCGCGCAGGGCACGCTCCAAATGCTGTTCGAATTCCAGACGCAGGTCGCGCGGCTGTTCGGTTGCGATGTCGCCAACGCGTCGATGTACGATGGCTCGACGGCGTGCTGGGAAGCGATCGGCATGGCGGGGCGAATCACCAAGCGCAAAAAGGCGATTCTGTCTTCGGGGCTGCATCCGCACTATGTGAGCGTTGCCAATACGATGGCCAGGTTCACTGGCGACACGCTTGAAACCGGGCTGCCGTCGTTCGTGGCCAGCGACACCGACCTGCTGCTCGCCGCGATCGACAAGGATACGAGTTGCGTCGTCGTCCAATATCCCGACATTTTGGGGCGGATCGAGGATTTGTCGCAGATTGCTGCGAAGGCGCACGAGCATGGCGCGCTGCTGATCGCGGTCGTCACCGAACCGGTTGCGCTGGGGGCGATCAAGCCGCCGGGCGAAATGGGGGCAGATATCGTCGTTGGCGAAGGCCAGTCGATCGGCGTCGGGCTGCAATTCGGCGGGCCTTACGTGGGGTTGTTCGCATGCAAGGACAAATTCGTCCGCCAGATGCCCGGGCGGCTTTGTGGTGAAACAGTCGATGCCGAAGGAAAACGCGGGTTCGTACTGACGCTTTCGACGCGCGAGCAGCATATCCGGCGTGAGAAGGCGACGTCGAATATCTGCACCAATTCGGGGCTCTGCGCGCTGGCGTTCAGTATCCACATGACCTTGCTCGGCGAAAAGGGGCTGCGGCAATTGGCGGCGATCAATCATGCTAACGCGGTCGATGCCGCCGAACGACTGAGCCGGGTGCCGAGCGTCGAACTCGTCAATCAGACATTCTTCAACGAGTTCACCTTGAAGCTGCCCCGTGCGGCGCGTCCGGTGGTGCACGAACTGGTGGAACGTGGCGTGCTTGGCGGCGTGTCGCTCGGGCGGCTGTATCCGGGGGTGTCCTCGCTCGAAAACGGGTTGGTCGTTGCGGTTACAGAAGTCGTCACGCTTGAGGATATCGAAACTTTCGCCGCAGCATTGCAGGAGATACTGGCATGAACTCGTCTGGCTGGAAGCCCGAAATGGGTGCAAATGACCCTGATCCTGCGATGACCCACACCGGCAACCGTGCGCTAATGCTTGAAGAGGCGCTGATCTTTGAGATTGGCGATGACACGACATGTGGTGTGGATTTTGTCAAAGTGGCGATAGGTGAGTCCAAATTGGGTGGCCTCACCCGCACCCGCCCCATCGGCCTCCCCGGCCTGTCCGAACCGCAGACCGTGCGCCATTACACGCGGCTGTCTCGCCAGAATTACGCCATCGATCTGGGGCTCTTCCCGCTTGGCAGCTGTACGATGAAGCATAATCCGCGGCTCAATGAAAAGGTCGCACGGTTGAAGGGCTTTGCCGATGTCCACCCGCTTGCCCCGCAGGAAACGGTGCAAGGTGCGATCGCTTTAATCCACGAACTTGCGCACTGGCTCGTCACGCTGACAGGGATGCACAGCGTGGCGATGAGCCCCAAGGCGGGCGCGCATGGCGAATTGTGCGGCATGTTGTGCATCAAGGCGGCGCTCAATGCGCGCGGCGACGATCGCAACATCGTCCTTGTGCCGGAAAGTGCCCACGGCACAAACCCTGCCACTGCTGCCTTTGCCGGCTTTGCGGTTGAGAACATCCCCGCCACCCCTGAAGGCCGCGTCGATTTTGCTGCGCTGACTGCGCGGCTGGGCCCCGACGTGGCAGGCGTGATGATCACCAACCCCAACACATGCGGGCTGTTCGAACGCGATCTCAAGGCGATTTCGGACGCGGTCCATACGGCTGGCGGCTATGTCTATTGCGACGGCGCAAACTTCAACGCAATCGTCGGGCGCGTCCGCCCCGGCGATTTGGGCGTCGACGCGATGCACATCAACCTCCACAAAACCTTCAGCACCCCGCACGGCGGCGGCGGGCCGGGTTCGGGCCCGGTCGTGCTGTCCGAAGCGCTTGCGCCGTTTGCGCCACTGCCGTTCGCGACCAAATTTGCCGATGGCTCGTTCCGGATCGTGGAAGAAGAAAATGCCGGCGACGATCATCCGCACAGCTTCGGCCGGATGACCGCGTTCCACGGCCAGATGGGGATGTACACCCGCGCGCTCGCCTACATCATGAGCCATGGTGCCGACGGCTTGCGGCAAGTTGCGGAGGATGCGGTGCTCAACGCCAATTATGTGTTGCGCAGCCTTGAAGATGTGCTCGATGCGCCATTCGCCGCGAGTGGCCCGTGCATGCACGAGGCGCTGTTCAGCGATGACAATCTGGCCGAAGGCTTCACGACGCTCGATATCGCCAAGGGGCTGATTGACGAAGGTTTCCACCCGATGACGGTCTATTTCCCGCTCGTCGTCCATGGCGCGATGCTGGTCGAGCCGACAGAAACCGAAAGCAAGGCGGCGCTCGATCAGTTCATCGGCGCGCTGCGCAGCGTTGCCATTCGCGCGAAGGCGGGCGATGAAAGCCTGAAATCGGCCCCGCATTTCGCGCCACGGCGACGGCTCGATGAAACGCTCGCGGCACGCAAGCCGAAGCTGGTCTGGCACGATGAACCACTGGCAGAGGCGGCGGAGTAAGCGGTTTTCGCTTCCCTGTTCGGACGAAGCGGCTAGGTTGCCGCGCGTGAGCGGGGATATCGAAGCCATTGGTGAGCTGGTGACAGCAGGCGTGGTTGCGCGGGCGATCGAGCCGCGCGCTGGCGAAGCCGATGCTCGGGACAGGGGTCGCACCTGTCTCAACTGCCGCGCGATTCTGACCAGCGCTTATTGCGGTTCGTGCGGGCAGCCGGCGAACACCCACCGGTCGCTGCACACCTTCGGGCATGATTTCATGCATTCGGTGCTGCATTTCGATGGCAAATTCTGGCAGACGCTGCCGATGCTGGTGTTCAGGCCGGGACCGCTGACCCGGCGTTATGTGCACGGCGAACGTGCTAAATTCGTCTCGCCGCTCGCGCTGTTCCTGTTCAGCGTGTTTGCAATGTTCGCGGTGTTCAGCTGGGTCGGTGGTCCGTTGACGCCGAATCTTGCCGACGGCGTGGCGCTAACGCCCGAACAGATCGACATCCAGATAGGCGAGAGCCGCGCCGAGTTGGCCGCACTAGAAGCCCGCCGCAAAGCCGGTGATGGGGCGCCCGGCGAGGTAGAAGGCCAGATTGCGGGTAAGCAAGCCGAAATTGAAGGCCTGCAAACCGGACGGCAATTTGCCGGCGGGTTCAAAAAGGAATTGGCGGAGGCGCGGACCGAGCTTTCGATACTTGAGGCTGAGGCGGAAGGCGGCCCGCCAGATGCGAAACGCGCGAAACAGATCTCCGAGCTTCGCGATTTCATCAAGGGGCTCGAGATTGGCGGAGCGATGCGAACGCTCGATGCCGACACGCTGAAGAAGAACGCGACCGTCGATACTGGCTACAAGACGCTTGATGACAAGATCCGCAAGGCGATCGATAATCCGCAGCTGTTTTTCTACAAAATTCAGTCGAATGCCTATAAATTCAGCTGGTTGCTGATCCCGTTATCGCTGCCGTTCCTGTGGCTGATGTTTGTCTGGAAAAGGGGCGTGCACGTTTACGACCATCTGGTCTTCATCACCTATTCGCTATGTTTTGCGACGCTGTTGCTGGTGCTGATGTCGTTCCTCGCGCTTTCGAGCGTCACCGAAGCGTTGATCGGTCCGCTGCTGGCATTTGGAATCCCTGTGCACATGTTTTTCCAGCTCAAGGGCGCATATAATCTCCGCAACCGGTCGGCGTTGTGGCGCACCTTCGCGCTCGGCATGTCGGCGACCGTCGTTGTGGTGATGTTCTCGACGATCCTGATCCTGATTGGCGCGCTCGGCTAGGCTGCCGCCTTCATCTTCGCGAGCATTTCGCCCATCATCGCGTGCATCTTGTTGACCGCCTGCAACGGGCGCACCATCACCTTGAACCGCACAATCTTCCGATCGTCGTTCCACCAGATCATGTCGATGCCGTTGACCTTGATCCCGTCGATCTCGTTCTCGAATTCGAGGATCGCACTGTTATCGCCGCGCCATTCGCCAACATAACGAAAATTGTCATCGCCGAGCACATTGGCGGCTGCCGAGAGGTACGCCGTGACGATCGCCTTGCCACGCTGCGGGGTGAAGACCACCGGGCTTTCGAACACCGCATCGTCGGCGAGCATTGCGTCGAGGCCGGAGCCATCATGGCGCTTCATGTAATCGTGCCAGTCTTCGATCGGGTGGGTCATGTTGCTGTCTCCTGTCGTGTTGCTATGTGTCATCCGCTCATGCTGTGGAGGGACTGAGCTTGTCGGAGCCGGAGGCGTTGCAAAGCAACAACGCCTGTCTCGAACCACCCGGCAGCGGTCCTTCGAGACGCCGTTTCGGCAAGCTCAACGGCTCCTCAGGATGAGCGGTCAAGTATGTTGGCCAACCCTAATGGAAGTCGCGCGACTTTGGAAAGGTGCGCACATCGCGGGGGTGGCTGTGACGTGGGTTAGGGGCGGGCGTTTTTGCCCCGCTGCGGCTCGCCTGGCTGGGGTGAAGCGGGTTGAGGAAGGTGTCGGCGCGGCTGAGCACGATGTTGGGCTTATGCGCTTCGGACAATGTGGCGAGTAAGGCTGACCGGTCGAACAGGCGGTGCGTCATCAGGTGGATGACGCCCTCGGGGCTACGCTGCACCTCGCCATGCACCTCGATCAGCCGCGATGCCATCACCGCGCGGCGATACGCCTCGAACGTCCGTGCCCACATGATGAGGTTCGCCACTCCGGTTTCATCCTCGATCGTGATGAAGATCGCCTTGCCATTGCCCGGTCGCTGGCGGACGAGCACCACGCCTGCGGTGCGCAGCCGCGCGCCGGCCTTGGCAGCGGCAAGATCGGCGCAACTGGCAATCCCCTCAGTGGCAAACGTCGGGCGCAATATCTGCATCGGATGCGCTTTGAGCGACAGCCGGATTGTCTGATAATCGGCCGATACATGTTCGCCCAATTGCATTTCGGGCAGCGCCATATCGGGCTCTTCGGCCAGCTCTCGCGCGCGGGCAGCGGCAAACAGCGGCAGTTCGTCTCCGGGCAAGCGGCGCACATCCCACCCGCCTTCGCGCCTGTCCTGCCCCAATGAACGCAGCGCATCGGCATCGGCAAGCAGCTTCATCGCGCGCGGAGGGAGTTGCGCGCGGCGGGCGAGGTCTTCGACGCTGGTGAAGGGGCGGGCGGCAAGGATGCGATCGGCCCATTCGCGGCGGAACGAATCGATCTGGCGCAGGCCGAGGTGCAATCTCATCCTCCCCATCGACTTGCGATGGGGAGGGGGACCGAAACGCGACGCGTTTTGGTGGAGGGGCGGATCGCGGTGCAATGCCCCTCCACCATCATTCGGCCTCGCGGGAAGTAACGCGCCCCGCGCTTTCCCTACCGCTCGCTCCCCCTCCCCATCGCAAGTCAATGGGGAGGATGAAACCGAGCTATCCCACTCGCTGCCATTCACCTCGGGCGCGCGCACTTTGACCCCATGCTCACGCGCATCGCGCACGATCTGCGCCGGTGCGTAAAACCCCATCGGCTGCGAATTGAGCAGGGCAGCGGCAAACACCGCCGGGTGGTGGCATTTGATCCATGACGAAATATAGACCAGCCGCGCGAATGACAGCGCATGACTTTCGGGAAAGCCGTAACTGCCAAACCCCTGGATCTGGCGGTAACAGCGTTCGGCAAATTCGGGGTCATAGCCGCGCGCGACCATCCCCCCGATCATCTTGGTTTCGAACTTGTCGATCCCGCCAGTGTGCCGGAATGTCGCCATGGCTTTGCGTAACTGGTTCGCCTCGCTGTCGGTAAATCGCGCCGCGACCATGGCGAGCTTCATCGCCTGTTCCTGAAACAGCGGGACGCCCAGCGTCTTGCCGAGCACCTGATACAGCTCGTCGGGCGGTCCGTGATCAGGATGCGGCGACGGAAACTCGGCCTTTTCGCGACCCGCCCGCCGCCTGAGATAGGGGTGAACCATATCGCCCTGGATCGGCCCCGGTCGCACGATCGCGACCTGGATGGTAAGATCGTAGAGCGTGCGCGGTTTCATCCGTGGCAGCATGTTGATCTGCGCGCGGCTTTCGACCTGAAACACCCCGATGCTGTCGCCTTTGCAGAGCATGTCGTAGACGGCGGGATCGCCGCATTCGAGATCGATTGAGCGCAGGGTTAGATAGTGTTTATCCTCCCTATCGACTTGCGATGGGGAGGTGGCAGTCGCGCAGACGGCTGACGGAGGGGCATTGGCACCGTCGCTCGCCCCTCCACCACCCTTCGGCCTCGCGGGAAGCAACGCGCGCCGCGCATTCCCTACCGCTCGCTCCCCCTCCCCATCGCAAGTCGATGGGGAGGATGAGAGTTTCCCCAGCATCGCAAACGCCTTTGCAATGCACGTCAGCATCCCCAGTGCCAGAACATCGACCTTCATCAGCCCCAACGCGTCGATGTCATCCTTGTCCCATTCGATGAAGCTGCGGTCCGCCATCGCGCCATTGAGCACCGGTACGGTTTCATCGAGGCGCGCCTCGGTCAGCACGAATCCGCCGACATGCTGCGACAGATGCCGCGGCAGATGCAGTGTTTGCTGAACGAAGTGATTGAGCCGCGCAATTTCGGGATTGCCGGGATCGAACCCGCTATCGCGCATCCGTTCCTCGTCATAAGTCGAGGCGTAGCTGCCCCATACGGTCGAGGAGAGCCGCTGCGTCACATCTTCGGTCAGCCCCAGCGCCTTGCCGACTTCGCGCACCGCGCTCCTCGGGCGGTAATGGATCACCGTTGCGACGATCCCGGCGCGGTGGCGGCCATATCGCCTGTAGATGTACTGCATCACCTCTTCGCGGCGTTCATGTTCGAAATCGACGTCGATATCGGGTGGCTCCTTGCGATCGGCCGACACGAAGCGCGAGAAGAGCAGATCATATTGCAGCGGATCGACCGAGGTGATCCCGAGCAAAAAACACACCGCCGAATTCGCCGCCGATCCGCGCCCCTGACACAGAATCGGCGGATCCTGACTCCGCGCGAAATGGACGAGATCGTGAACGGTCAGAAAATAATGCGGAAAGTCTTCGCCCTTGATGAAGTCGAGCTCCTTTTGCACCATCGCCACCAACCGTTCGGGCAGCACTGGACCGTGGCGTCCGTGCGCGGCCTCCCACACAAGCTTTGCCAGCCAGTCGTTTGCGTCCCAGCCCTGTGGCACCGGTTCGTTGGGATATTGATATTTGAGCTGCGACAAATCGAATCCGATCCCGTCGGCGAACCGTTGCGTTTCGGTAAGTGCGTCCGGTTGCGCGCGGTAGAGATGCGCGAATTCGGCGGGTGTGCGGATATGGCGTTCGGCATTGGCCTCGAGCACGCGGCCCGCGTCGGCGACGGTCGTGCCGTGGCGGATGCAGGTGAGGATGTCGTGCAAGGGGCGCTGCTCAGGTGTCGCGTAAAGCGCATCGCTGGTCGCGATCAGCGGGACGCCTGCTATCTTCGCGATCCGGGCATGACGGGCGAGCAGGCGGGCATCGCGGCCTTTGCGCATCGCAGGCGCTGCGAGCCAGACTCGGTTGGGGGCGAGGGCTGCCAGCCGTGTTACGGTTTCGGTAAGGTCGGCGGGCAGGGCGCTGACGATAGTCAGATGTGGGGTGTCGCCATCGGTGAAGCGATAATCGGGTGGGGACTTGTGCGCCTCGGTGTCGGCCCCGCTCGCGGTCGGCATCACGATCAGTTGGAGATCGTCAAGATAGGGGACCAGATCGGCGAAGTGGAGGATGCAATCGCCTTTGACCGCGCGCATGTTGCCAAGCGTCAGCAGCCGTGTCAGCCGCCCCCAGCCGTGGCGTGTCTGCGGATAGGCAACGATGTCTGGCGTGCCATCGGCGAACACCAGCCGTGCGCCGGTGAGGAGCCTGAAGCCCTCGGCCAGCCCCGCTTCACGCAATTCGCCAAGCGCGATCCACGCTCGGACGACGCCCGCGACGCTGTTGCGATCGGCGATGCCGAGCCCCGAAAGCCCCGCGACGATCGCCGCCTCGACCATATGCGCAGGCTGCGATGCCCCGCGCAGGAATGAGAAACTGGTCGCCGTGACGGGTTCGGTAGTCACTCAAATCCTCCCCGGAACGGGGAGGGGGACCGCAAAGCGGTGAAGGGGGATGCGCGGAGGAGCCTCGTTCTGACACTCCCCTCCGTCAGTCGCTGCGCGACTGCCATCTCCCCTTCAAGAAGGGTAGGATTTCTGCTTTCTAGATCCTCCTCAACTGTTTGGGGAGGTGGCATTGCGCAGCAGTGACGGAGGGGTGTGCCTCTCTCCTCATTACGGAAAGGTTCACCCGAACGTGCCATGGACATACCAGTCAGGATTAGGCTTTTCGCCGCCATACAGCCCATGCCGGAACAGCCAGAACCGCCGCCCGCGCGCATCTTCGACACGGTAATAATCGCGGGTCAGCCCCGTCATATCGCGGCGCTTCCACCATTCGGACGCGATGCGTTCGGGCCCTTCATGCGCAATCACATCGTGCATCTGCCGCCGCCAGCGAAACCGACGTGGCGGGCCATCGGGAACTTCGGCAATCACTTCGACGCGTTGCGGGGGATCGAAGAGGCGAATCGGCCGCAGCGGCGGCTCGCCAGGCTCTGGCGACGGCCATGGCATGGGAAGTGCGGGTGTGTTGGTGGGCACGGTGAAGCTTGCGCATTCGGGAACATGGCTGTTGCCGCTGGCAAAGCGGCGGACGCGCGCATGGCCGAGCCGGACGCCGAGCCGGTCGGTGAGCGCATCGACGTCGCCATTGCCGCGCTCGCCGCCATCGAGACCCGGCTGGCTGCTGCCAAGCTCTTCCACAAACGCTACATCGAACCGGATCGCGTCATAGCCGAAGCCGGGATCGAGTTCGTCCGACAGGCTGTCGATCCGTTCGCGGAACAGCCGGTCGAGCAGGGCCGGGTCGCGCGTCGGGCGGCCGGTTTCGATGGTCAGCCGCCGGGTATCGCCATCGCTTCTGAACAGGCTGACGGTAAAGCCGCGCCCGCCTTGTCCGCGCTCGCCGAGAGCAATTGCGGCCTCGCTTGCCAGATCGCGGATGCTGCCAAGCACCATCTCGGTGTGCGCGACCGGCTCGGCAAAGCGACGGACGAAGAAGAGGTGCGGTGGCAAACGGCGCGGCACGATCCGCACATCCTCTTCGCCAAGCACCCGCGCAAGTTTGGCGATCATAGCCATCCCGAACCGCGCGGCGAGCGGGCGGCGCGGGCGGCGCGCGAGATCGTCGATGCTATAAAGCCCTGCACGGCGCAGTGCGGTGGCTTGCTCCTCGGGCAGGTCGAGCGCAGCGACGGGGAGCGCAGGACTATAGCCAGAGCGATCCTCATTGAATGCCTCGGGCGGCAGTTTGCGGCCTACACGGATCAATTCGCCGCCATGGCGGGCGAGTGCGCGTGCCTTATCAGGCGTTTCGGCAAGCGCGAGCCGGATTGTCAGCCCCAGATGCACGAGCCGCGCCGCAACTGCGGAAACCAGATTTTGCTCATCGCCCCACAGATGGGCACAGCCAGTAATGTCGAGAAGAAGCCCATCGGGCACATCGGTTGCGACCATCGGCGTAAAGCGGTCGCAATCCTCCGCCAGCCAGTCGAGCAAGGCGGCATCGGCGGCTGCGTCATGCGCGATGGTCAGCAGATCGGGCACCCGCGCGCGCGCATCGGCGAGCATCATGCCGGGAGCCAGCCCCAGTGTCAGTGCGGTTTCATCGACAGCAACGATCCGCATCGCCCCGCGCTGCTTTTCGATAAACGCGATGGGCTGGTCAGGCGACCGGCCTTGGTCGTCACGCCGCCATCTGTCCGCGCTCAGCATCGGCAGGAAAATCGCGCAATAGCGGCGGGGCAGCAAAGCCTGGCTGATTGAAAGACTGTCGGTCACGGTTCCACTCCAGCAGAGTTTCGAAAGGGGCCACGCCGCCACGATGGCGGAGCAGCGCAAGCCGCAAACAGGTTTCACCCGGGGCGTTGGCTGCCAGCGGGATCGAGGGCGCGGCCGCCACCGACCAGCGCGTGCTTGCGGCACTGGCAAAGCGGCTCTGCCCCGATCGCAGCACGATTGCTGTTACCCCTGAGCGTTCGGAAGCGAGCAGCAGGCGGCGGCTCGCGGTCAGATCGAGCTTTTTGGCCTCACCGGCGTCGATCAGGACCGCGCCGACCCCGAAAACACTTACAATATCCGCTGCCGCACGCAGCGCCGCCAGTTCATCGGGCGCATGGACACTCACAATCCGATCGGGATCGAGCCCGAGTTCGACAAGTCCGGGGCCATAAAGCTGCCCTTCCTGCCGATCGCGCGGGTCGGTAGAGACGATCAGGATTTGCTTGCCATCACCGGCAGCCCTGACTGCCAGCATCAGGGCAAAGGCACAGGCCGCGGAAAAATCGCCTTCGCTGTCATGCGTGGCTTCATGCATTCCTGAAAGCGCAAGGCCACCGCCCAGCCGCGCATCGATCGTGGTTTCACCCAGCGTGAACACGCCGGGAGCCGCTGCAGCGATCGGCACAGCCAGTCGTTCGATATCGCGCCGCAACCGGGCAAGGGGAATTGTCGAATCAGTCATAATTCACTTTATGTTCCAGTTGATCATCTTTTGTTCGATTATAAGAATGAGTCAAGTGGAGCAGAACGCCCGCTTGCAAGTTAAAGCCGTTGCGTGAAACGTTATCGTAATGTTGCAGTGCAAAAGGATTGATATGCAGACCATTCGCAAAGCCGTATTTCCTGTTGGCGGCCTCGGCACCCGCTTTCTGCCTGCAACCAAGGCAATCCCCAAAGAGATGCTGCCGATCGTCGATACGCCGTTGATCCAATATGCGGTCGACGAAGCGCGAGAGGCGGGCATCGAACAGATGATCTTTGTCACAGGACGCGGAAAATCGGCGATCGAGGATCATTTCGATATCTCGTACGAACTCGAAACTACGATGACCGATCGGGGAAAATCACTCGATGCCATAGCTGGAACGCGATCGACGGCGGGCAACGTCATCTATGTCCGGCAACAGGATCCGATCGGTCTTGGCCATGCCATCTGGTGCGCCCGCCATATCGTGGGCGATGAACCTTTCGCGATTTTTCTTCCCGACGAACTGATGGTCGGCGCACCCGGCTGCATGAAGCAGATGGTCGAAGCCTACCACAAGGTTGGTGGCAATATCGTTTGTGGATATGAAGTGCCTGACAGCGAAACGCACAAATATGGTGTCATTACGCCGGGCAAAATTGACGGCAACCTGGTCGAAGTTACCGCGCTGGTCGAAAAGCCGCCGCAGGGCACCGCGCCGTCGAATCTCATGATTCCCGGCCGTTACATCCTCCAGCCAGAGGTGATGCGCGTGCTCGAAACACAAGCACGTGGTGCGGGGAATGAAATCCAATTGACCGACGCCATGGCACAAATGATCGGCAATCAGCCGTTCCATGCCTATAAATTCGATGGGCGCCGCTTCGATTGTGGGGACAAAGCAGGGTTTATCACCGCAAACATTGCGCTGGCGGTCGAGCGCGAAGACATTGGCCAAACGGTGAAATACTGGATGCGCGACACGCTGCGCTGATAAATCTACCGCCCGGCGTACCAGTTCTGCACAACCTTCCAGCCTTCTTCGGCAGTTTCGACAAAGGTAATAAGATCAAGGTCGGCCGGGGAAATCACACCCTCTTCGACCAGACCTTCAAAATTGACGACTTTGGTCCAGAAATTCCTGCCATACATCAGGACCGGCATTGGTTTGATCTTGCCGGTCTGGATCAACGTCAGCAATTCGAACGTCTCATCGAATGTCCCGAATCCGCCGGGGAACACCGCAACGGCACGTGCGCGGAGCAAGAAATGCATCTTGCGCAACGCAAAATAGTGGAACTGAAAAGACAGCGACGGCGTAACATAAAGATTGGGCGCCTGTTCATGCGGTAGCACGATATTCAACCCGATCGATTCTGCCCCTACATCGCCAGCACCACGATTGGCCGCTTCCATGATCGATGGGCCACCGCCCGAACATACCACGAATTGCCGTGTCCCGTCCTCATCTGAAGGCGTGCTGCTGGCAAGTCCGGCGAGCGCGCGTGCTTCGGCATAATAACGCGAGTTGGCCTCGAGCCGCGCCGCGATTGCGGGATTGGGATTTGCGGCCCGCGTCCCGGGTTCGGGTATGCGCGCTGAGCCATAAAAGACAAAGGTGGACCCGATCATCGCCTCGTCCATCAGCAATTCGGGTTTCAACAGCTCGAGCTGGAACCGGACAGGACGCAGATCGGCACGCAACAGGAAATCGGTATCCTGGAATGCCAGTTTGTACGACGGGCTGCGCGTCTGCGGCGTTTCGCGATCGAGAGCAGCAAAATCGGCTTCGGTCCGCGCATCGGGGAAGATACGGATGGGGATGTTGGGATTGTTCATGTCGCGTGCCTTAGCGGCAGAACGGCCCGCGTCCCATATCGAAATGCAGATGGTTGTAATGCGCGGCGTTATAATCGGGGCTGAGTACGGTCAAAAACCATCTGCATCCGGCTTTCCGCACATCGCGCAAGAAGCCGCGTTCTTCGGGGATGCCATTCCATCCTGCTTCGACCGTCACGCGTTGGCCATCTGCCAGCACGAACCCTGCGATATCGACAGCATTGGCCCTTGCGTGCTCGGACAAACGACCGCTGCCATTACCGATGACACGGCGGCACGAATAGCTTCCCATCGTTTCAAGACGCATGACACGTTTGCCAAAATGCCGGATCGCGGCGGTCTGGACGTCGGATGCCACCCATTGCGCCAGTGCTTTGGCAGCCGGACAGCGAATTGCCTTTATATTGGTAACAGGCACCGCCGCGACCGAGAGGCTAACCGCGCCCTTGATCGAGCAACCATTGCCGAAATCCTGGTCGGGAAGCGCAGTATATCGGGCTTTCAAGGCGTTGAGATCGGCCAGACACTGCCGCACCTCAAGGCTGGTGGGGCCGGGCTTTGCAACCGGCCTGCGGACATCGCGAGACGGGCCAACGCATCCGGCGACAATCAGCAGAGATGCAAGAATGATCGGCCTCACCATAGAGCATCATTGTGGGTGATCATGGTTAACAAAGCCTTGATGCGGCGCTTGCCAATCGGTCGCGCTGACCGTATCGAGCCGCCATGAGAACGATTCTCAATAGTCGCGTGACGATATGGGCGGCGCTCGTATTCCCCGCGATCCTGATGCTGTTTGCCATCGCGCAGGGCGGAACCGATTTTGCCGATCTGCTGCATCCGACAGGAGAAACATCGGCACGACTGATGATCGTGGCGATGATGCTGGCTCCACTTGCGGCAATCATTGGCCAACCGGTCTGGTTGCGTTGGCTGATCGCGCGTCGGCGCTATTTCGGTCTGGCGGCTTTTGGTTATGCGCTGCTGCATTTGATATTCTACGCGATCGACATGGCCACGCTGGCCGACATGCTTTCCGAGTTTGCGGCACCGGGTATCTGGACGGCCTGGGCCGCGTTCGCGCTGATGGTGCCATTGGCCGTCACAAGCAACGATGCTGCGGTCAGACGGCTTCGGACGGGATGGAAACGGCTACAGCGGCTGGCCTATCCTGCGGCGTTGTTGACACTGCTGCATTGGGGGTTTGTTCACAATGGCTGGACAGGCGCGCTGGTTCATTTCACTCCGCTTGCAATATTGATTGCATTGCGCAGCGCCGGGTTTCGTTTCATTCGTCAACAAGGAGTATGACTATATGCGTATCTTGACCAGTTGCATCATCGCGGCCGCCGCCATTGTGGCCGTTCCTGTTTCGGCGAGTGGCGTTATCAAATGCGATGCCGGTCCGCAGTCGGGTTGGAAAAGCCAGAAAATCCTGTCCGACAAGCTGGTCAAGGAAGGCTGGCAGGTCCGCAAGACCAAGATCGATGGCGGCTGTTACGAAGTTTATGGCACAACGCCGAAGGGTGAAAAAGTCGAAGCCTATTTCCACCCGGTATCGCTGGAAAACCTCTACATCGGCCGCCGCGGTCAGGTGCTGTTCCGCAAACAGGGATATTGATTACCGGGTCGATTCGCGCACGATGAGTTCGGGCGCGAGTTCGACCGAGGCAGTATCTTCGCCCGCAATGCGTTTGAACAGAAGCTCGGCGAGCAAGATCGCCCCTCGTTCAAGATCCTGCCTCACCGTGGTCAGCGGCGGGGCGGTGTGCGCAGCGATCGATATATCGTCGAACCCGGTGACAGATACGTGCCCCGGAACATTGATGTTATGCTCCCGCAGCGCGCGGATTGCGCTCATGGCGATAATGTCCGATGCAGTGACGATGCCGTCTGCTGGATTGCCTTTGGCGAGATAATTGCTGATGGCGATGTAAGCTGTTTCGGGTGTCAGATGGACAGGCAGAACAGGCGTGGCAGGCGAAAGGCCGGCAGCCTTGACGGCCCATTCGACGCCCTCGAGCCGCTGGGCAAATTCAGGGACGCCAGGATCGCCGAAAAAGGCAATGCGCTTGCACCCTGACCGGATCAAATGTTGCGCAGCAAGCGCACCGCCTGCGCGATTGTCGCTCCCAACCGTGCAATGCTTGGCGCCATCGATCCGGGCCCCCCACACCACCATCGGACGATAGGTTTCAGCAACCTTGTCGAGCACGTGGGTCTGATCGGATTGGCCGATCACGATGACCCCATCGACTCGGCCTGAACGAACCAGCCGGTCAAGCCACTGATCGTCTGCGGGGATGACGCGCGATAAAAGAAGGTCATGCCCATGTTCGGTCAACGCATCGGCGAGATGCCCGAGAAGGGTCATAAAAAACGGATCGGAGACGTGCTGGCCCTTTTCATGGCCCAACGGCAAGATCACCCCGATCGCACCTGTCCGCCGCGTCCGCAGGTTGCGTGCAAGAATGTTCGGGCGGTAATCATGCTCTGCGGCCAGCTTGCGGATCCGCTCTCTGGTGGCAGCGCCGATCAATCCGGTGCCCGACAGAGCGCGCGAGACTGTTCCGGGTGTGACGCCAGCGAGTTTTGCAAGATCAGCGAGCGACCGGATCGGTGTTTTTTCAGTCATTATGGTCGTGCTAGCGCGTAAAACCGGGCCGATGCAAGGCCTCGTCCTGTCAATGCCAGTCTGGTTGTGCCCTTCCCAACGCGGAATAAATCGCTAGCTTGCGCAGACACTAGTTACGGTAGGGACTGTGCGATGGAATGGGAAAGCCGCACGACCGGCGCTGCACTGATCGGGACCCCAAGCGGATGCATCGATGAAAACAGCTGGCAGTCGTTTCAGGATGCACTGATTGGCGCGGTGAAGGATGCCGCCTCTGGCAAACTTGCTTTGTTTCTCGACCTGGCCGACGTCCGTTACATGTCGTCAAAAGGGCTTCGGGTGCTGACAATCGCCAAGCGTGAAGCCGATGCCGCAGGCGTTGCGCTGACACTGGCCCGACCCAACGACCGTATTCGCGAAATTCTGGCGATCAGCCATTATGATCGGATTATCCCCGTGTCCGACACACTGGAGACCTGACCATGCAAGTCCGGTTTTGGGGGACGCGGGGGTCGCTGCCCGTCGCGAAAACGGCGTCGGACATTCGTGACAAAGTTGCGCGCGCTCTGGTGGCTGGCTCGGGCCGCCGCTTCGTCGATCGCGATGCGGCCCAGCTCTTCATCCGCGAAGAACTCGATTTCGCAACGGGCGCAACTTATGGCGGCGCCACGAGCTGCGTCGAGATAGAAGGCGGGGACGCCAGCTTCAAGATATGCGATATGGGATCGGGGCTGCGCGAATTTGGCCTGTCAGCTGCTAAACGCTGTGCCTCGGGCCACCCCCGCAATTATGTCTTCTTCCAGTCGCATTTTCACTGGGACCATATCATGGGTTTCCCGTTTTTTGTTGCGGCATTCGATCCGGCGGCGACGATCACGATCTATAGCGGTCATAGCGATGCCGAAGCCGCGCTGCGCCGGCAGCAGGACGAGATTTCGTTTCCCGTGCCGTTCGACTGGCTGCGCGCGCAAATCAATTTCATCACGCTCGAGACGGGGCGACGTTACGAAATCGCCGGTCTGGGGGTCGAGCTCATCCGCCAATATCACTCGCATGACAGTTTCGGGTTTCGCTTCGACGATCGTGGCAAGACCGCAGTCTATTCGACCGACAGCGAACACAAGATCGACGATATGGTGGCTGAGGCGCAGTTCGAAACCTTTTTTCGCGATGCCGATCTTGTGATCTCCGACACCATGTATTCGCTTGCCGATTCTGTGACGATGAAGGCCGATTGGGGCCATTCGTCGAACATTGTCGCGGTCGATCTGTGCCGTCTCGCTGCTGTAAAAAGGCTGGCGCTGTTTCACCATGAGCCGACATATTCGGATGAAGATATCGAGCGGATGCACAAGGAAACCACTCGCTATGAAGAACTGACCCGGGGCGATCGGGCAGCGCTCGATGTAGTGTGTTCGTATGACGGGCTTGAACTTGACGTCTGAGCGATGACGCTCGGTCGCATCCGTCTTGCAGGCGCTCTCGCTGCGCTGCTTGCCCTGCTGGTGCTTTCCGCGCTGGGTACTTTCCGGGTCAGCCAGCCGGTATTCGACACTTGGCAACGGCTGGCTCCGCACGATCTTTCAGAGAGCGAGGTCAGAATTGTCTGGATCGATGACAAAGCGGTTGCCGAACTTGGCAACTGGCCATGGCCAAGGCGGCAGACGGCGCTGCTGATTGACGCTGTTGCCGCGCTCGAACCCAAAGTTATCGGTCTCGACATGTTTTTTGCCGAGCCCGATGGTTTCGGCCCCGAAGCGTTCTTGCGCAACAACCCTGAATTACCGCCGAGCACCGCTGCGGCGCTGGCCACAATGGAAAGCCTCGACGCACGGCTGGCACGCAGCGTCGGTGACGCACCGGTGGTGGTCGGCCGCGCTGGCGTCGATGCCGCCCGCCAACCGGGCGCTCCGGACTTTGCGGTGATCGAACGCTTTTCAGCGCCGCTTCCCAAAATTTACCCGCAATGGGGTGACCTCATCACCAACCTGGCCGAGATCGACATTCTCGCGACCGGATATGGACTGCTCAATGGTCCGCAAGATTCTGATGGCGTCGTTCGCCGGGTGCCCCTGGCGGCCAATGTCGCGGGGCGCGATCAACCCGGGCTGGCGCTCGAACTTGCGATGCAATGGCATGGCGTCGAACAGGCAGTTGTAGATGGCGGCCGTATCTCGGTCGCGGGGAGTCCCGTTGCTGCCGATGCAGACGGAGGACTGGCACCAAAGCTGGGGCAGATACCTTCCGCGTTTACAGCCTCTGCGTTCGATGTTCTTGCAGGCACCGTTCGTGCAGATGCGTTCAAAGGCAAGATCGTGATCATCGCGCTCAACGCAACAGGGACTGCCGATCAAGTGACAACGCCGCTGTCTTCCGCAGTCTATGGTGCCGAAGTGCAGGCCAATGCTGTCGATGCTATTCTGAGCGGCAAAGCGCTGGTTCGGCCTGCTTGGGCGGGGTTGGTCGAAGCTGTGGCGACGATTGTCGCGGCCGGCCTGTGCATCTTGATACTGCCTCGGTTGCGCGGCTGGCCTGCAGGCGCGTTGACGATTGTCATGTTCGGCGGGTTGATCGGCATGAGCGGGGCATCGTTTTTTGCCGCCGGCTGGTTGATCGATCCGGTCAAGCCGGTCGCGGCCAGCCTCGCCACCGGCATCACGATGGTCCTGCTGCTGTTTGCCAGATCGCGGCGACAGCGTCGCGATCTGTCCGCGCGGTTGCAGGAAGAGCGCGTCTCTGCTGCGCAGGCACAGGGTGAACTCAATGCAGCGCATACAATCCAGCTCGGCATGCTTCCCCCGCCTGAACGTCTCGCCAAGCTCGATCCGCATCTGGAGATTGCCGGACTGGTTGAGCCTGCCAGATCGATAGGCGGCGATTTTTTCGATTGCGTGACGATAGCGCCGGGGGTTCACGCGTTCATCGTCGGCGATGTTTCGGGAAAGGGCGTTCCCGCCGCCTTGTTCATGGCGCTCTCCAAGGCACTTACCAAATCGGTACTCCTGCGCGGGGGAGCGGGCCTGGCAAAGGCGATGGGGCAAATCAATGAGGAGGTTTCTCGCGATAATTCCGAAGATATGTTCGTCACGCTGCTCGTTGCCGTTTTCGATGTGCAGACAGGCGCGCTTTGCCTGTGCGCTGCCGGTCATGAATATCCGTGGATGGTGCGCGCCGACCGGTCGATCGACATGATCAAACCAGACGGCGGCCCGCCAATCGGGGTCGCTCCCGGTTTCGTTTATGGCTCCAGCACATCGCATTTGGGTGTTGGCGATACGCTCATCATCGTCAGCGACGGCATCACCGAAGCCAAAGCTCCTGACGAAGACTATTTCGAACATTCCCGCTTGCGCGCGGTGCTGCAGGACTGGCAGCAGGAACGCGGCGTCGACGGACTGATCGGGGGCTTGCGCGATGCTGTCCGTATTTTCGAAGCAGGAGAAGAGGCGACCGACGATCTGACGGTCCTTGCCGTGCGCAGGCTTGCCTGACTATTTTATCAGGATTTCCGCGCGCCGGTTCAATTCGGATTCGACATTGTCAATTCCGATCTTGTCGATCGGATCTCGCTCTCCGCGTCCGGCAGTGCCGACCGCAACGACCTGCTCGTCAAGTCCGGCGGCCGCCAGCAGCGATTTGACCTTTAGCGCCCGTTCGATCGATACTGTGTCGTTAAGTTGGCTGTCGCCGGTGGTCGACGTGTGGCCGACGATTTCGACGTCAGCCCCCGGTCGCGCGCGGATCTCGTCGAACATCAGCTTGATCGCCTTTTCCGATCCCGCGACAAGTTCGTCTGTGTCTTTCTTGAAGTACAGGATAATCTTTCTCGGCGCTTTGGGAACCGAATCGAACAGACGAGCATGCTTGCGACCGATCTTTTCGGGTTCGACATTCCGAAATGAGGCCCGCGTCGCGCGTACCGAACCACGCGAATAGGCTTGATCGATCAACGCGATATCGCCACCTGTTCGGTCATTCAAAACCGCAAGCGACCCCGTCGCGCATTTTACGGGTGTTTGCGTCGCCGCATCAAGGCACGTGTCTTCGCCATCGAGGAGCGACACTTTGGTGCCGGCGCATCCTGTCAGCACCAACGCGGTCGCAATGATGACAGGACAACCGCGCATAGACCCCCCTAATTCACCTCAACAACGAAACGGGTTCCCCTGACGCCGAGCAAGGCTGTCGGCGTCTTGATCCGCATAGCATTCTTGTCTGCTTTCGCAATCTGTCCCGATACAATCGCTACGCTGCCCTTGTTGATGCGAGTCAGGAATTTGCCCTTGTGCGTCGTCGAATCGAACTGGAAGTCCTCGACCGCGATGCGGCTATTGGGGCCTGCTGAAAAACGACTATTGTCATTGAAGGTGACGCCGACGCGACCGGTTTTGCCAGTAACAAGAACGTCACCGGTTTTCAATCCCACGCCCGCTGCCGCGGGAATTTTCGTGATGCCGCGTTCGATGCGCGCATCTCCCATCGCAACTTTCACCCGGCCGATATCGCCGGGCTGACGCAATTGTGCCGAAGCCGATGTGGAAAAGCTGGCGACCGCCAGACTGAGGAGCACGCGGGTGCGCATAGTTATTCCCTCTGTTGCGCGACTGGAGTAGTGGCTGATAGGATGGTTGACAACAACCCCGCATTAACAACTGTCTGCGAGCTTATCGCCAACCACGATGCTGTTACAGCTGCTCTCGAACATGCCAGAGCGTTTGTTACCGTAGTATCGTGCGAAGCAGAGGCCGAAGCACGACTTTTCGTCCTGATCGAAGAAGCTGTTTCAAACATCGTCGAACATGGCAACGCGCCGGTCGAATCAGTAATCAGGTTGGAACTTTCAGAGATTGGTGCCGATATCGCGATAACAATCACAGATTGCGGCGTGTTTTTCGATCCGCGCGCGCACGATACCAGCGGTGTCGTGATCTCCGAACGCGGGGGCGGCGCGGGGATTGCGCTGATACAGTCTTGGTCGACCGCAATCGATTATGGTGCAGCTAATGGGCGCAATACTCTGCGACTGGTCATTGCCAATCATGGCTGACCATGCCCTCGACACGCCGCCGCCGGGCGCCGCCGCTGACTGGACAATCCCGCAGGATTGGGACCAGTTCGAATCCGATGACCATGCGGTGTGGGATATCCTCTTCGCGCGGCAATGTGCGTTGCTGCCCGGCCGTGCTTCGGAGGCATTTTTGCGCGGGCTTGACGTGTTGCGGCTGACAGGGCCCGGAATACCCGATTATCGCGAACTGAATGCCCGGCTGATGGCAGCAACAGGGTGGCAGGTCGTCGCAGTGCCTGGGCTGGTGCCCGACGACGTGTTTTTCGAACATCTCGCCAACCGCCGGTTCGTCGCGGGCAATTTTATCCGTCGTCGCGATCAACTCGATTACCTCGAGGAACCCGATGTGTTCCATGATGTGTTCGGCCATGTGCCGATGCTCGCCGATCCGGTGTTTGCAGATTATATGCAGGCCTATGGAAAGGGCGGGTTGCGCTCTTTAGGGTTTGGCGCGCTGCACAAACTGGCACGCCTGTATTGGTATACCGTCGAATTCGGGCTGATCGAAGAAGGGGGGGGCTTGCGCATTTACGGCGCGGGGATTGTCTCAAGTGCGGGCGAAAGCCGGTTTGCGCTCGAAAGCGATAGCCCCAACCGGATTGGCTTCGATTTGCTGCGCGTTATGCGCACGGGGTATCGGATCGATGATTATCAGCAGAATTATTTCGTGATCCCCAGCTATGAGGCGCTGCTGAAATCTACGGTAGAAACCGACTTTGCGCCGCTTTATGCAGCGCTTGAAACGCTGCCCGATATTGCGATCGCCGATATCGTCGTTGAAGATTGCGTCATTACAAATGGTACCCAGCTCCGGACGAGGGCGGAAGACCAGTGACGATTGGCCGTGACCGGGTACCTACCTGAACGTCTATGAAACCCATCTCGCAATTTGCGCGCGGCATGATAAAGGCGCCGCGCATGTCCATCACGATCCGTCCGGCCATCAAGGCCGATTTGCCGACAATCTACCGCTTCATCTGCGACCTCGCAGACTATGAAAAGCTGCGCCATGAAGTGCATGCTGACCTTGAAATTCTGGGGCTTCATCTTTTCGGCGCCGCGCCAAAGGCCGAAGTGTTGATCGGTGAGTTCGATGGCAGGGCATGCGGGTTCGCGCTGTTTTTCCACAATTTCTCGACGTTCGAAGGCCGTCCGGGGCTGTATCTCGAAGATCTTTATGTTGAACCGTCGGCGCGCGGATCGGGATTGGGAAAGGCGCTGCTTGTCAGCTTGGCCGGTATCGCGCTGAACCGGGGATGTGCGCGACTGGAATGGGCGGTGCTCGACTGGAATGCGCCGGCGATTGCGTTTTACAAGTCGTTGGGAGCCACGCCGATGGATGAATGGACGGTAAACCGTGTCGATGGTGCAGCGCTAGTCGCACTGGCTGGCATCGCGTGAAACTCGATCCAGCGGCCTGCGAAACGATGGCTGAGGTCCGCCGCGGCGTCGATGCCACCGATGCGGAAATCATTGCGCTGCTGGGGCGGCGGTTTGGCTATATGGGTGCTGCGTCGCGGATCAAGGCCGATCGTCAAACGGTGCGCGACGAAGGACGAAAGATGCAGGTCATCGATAACGCCAAAGCGCAAGCGCGCCTTCACGGCGTTCCCGAACCCCTGGTTGCAGCGGTTTGGGAAATGCTGGTCGAGTGTTCGATTGCCTATGAAATGGTGTTGTTCGACCAAAAGAACTGACGCAGGGGGTGCAGAGGATTTAGTCGAAATCCGACCCCTGTCGATGATCGGGTGGGCCTGCAATAAGATAGCAAAAAAGCTGGATGCCCCGCGAGGATTCGAACCTCGATAAACGGAGTCAGAGTCCGGTGTCTTACCGTTAGACGACGGGGCAGCAGCGCCGCGCCATTAGGTGTGGCGCGATAGCGAGTCAATTGCTTCCCGGCTTGCGCGCTGCGCCGCCGCTGTCTAGCGTCGGCATCAAGTGGTGCTTACGTATTGCCGTTTGCGCCGGAACAAGAAAAGACTGTGTCGGCCATGGTGGACATCGCCATAACCGGGCCAAGGCGCGATCGGGCACCTCCAATGGCCTCTGTGACTCCTCACGCAAATCGAGGTCGCTATCCTGCGCGCCGAAACTATGCCGCACTCGATCTGGGCACCAATAACTGCCGGATGCTGATTGCCCGGCCCGACGGCGAGAATTTTCAGGTTGTCGATGCGTTTTCGCGGATTGTGCGCCTGGGTGAAGGATTGGGTGCCAATGGGCGGCTTTCCGAAGCCGCAATGGACCGCGCGGTTTCTGCACTTTCGGTGTGCGCCGACAAGCTGGTACGGCGCAATGTCGAACTCGCGCGGTCGGTTGCGACAGAAGCGTGCAGACGGGCTGATAACGGTGCCGAATTTACCGAGCGGGTGTATCGTGAAACGGGCATTCAGCTCGATATCATCAGCCCCGAAGAAGAGGCACGGCTTGCCGTGATCGGCTGCCACAAGCTGCTGGGAGAGGGCGCTGGCCCCGCGCTGGTGTTCGACATTGGCGGGGGATCGACCGAACTTGTGCTCGTCGATACGCGCGGCGAAGAGCCGCAGACGCTGGCGTGGCGAAGCGTGCCGTGGGGCGTTGTATCCTTGTCCGAAGCCGAAGGGGCCGATGCCGACGATGCAACAGCGCGGGTCGCCTTGTATGAACGGATGCGCGCGCGCGTGGCGCAAAGCATAAAGGGGTTCACCGATGGCTATGCCAAGGGCACGCTGCGACTGCTCGGAACCAGCGGCACAGTCACGACGCTGGCAAGCGTTCATCTGGGCCTCAAACATTATGACAGGCGGCAGATTGACGGGCTGATCGTTCCGGTTGAATCGATGCGCGGTATCAGCGCCGATCTGGCGCGGCGTTCGATTGCCGAACGCGCCACGCTCGACTGTATTGGCGAAGAACGTGCCGACCTGGTCGTGGCGGGCTGCGCGATCCTTGAAGCCATCCTCGACATCTGGCCGGCGAGCCTAGTTGGTGTAGCCGATCGTGGCATTCGCGAGGGGATTCTGCGCCAGTTGATCATGCTGGGATCGCGGCGATGAGCCGAGGAGGAGCAGGCAGCCGGATCCGCGTCAAGACCGCGCGCGGGCGCACTGCACAATCGAACCGATGGCTCGCGCGGCAGCTCAACGATCCTTACGTCAAGAAGGCCAAGGCCGAAGGCTATCGCAGCCGTGCCGCTTACAAGCTGATCGAACTTGATGAACGATTCGGGTTTCTGAAATCGGCTAAGCGCGTGATCGATCTTGGCATTGCACCCGGCGGATGGAGCCAAGTTGTGCGCAAACTGCGTCCGCAGGCGGCAATAGTCGGGATCGATCTGCTGCCCGTCGACCCCATAGATGGTGTCGCCATCGCGCAGATGGATTTTATGGATGACGCCGCCACTGCGTGGCTGACTGATATGCTCGGCGGACAGGCCGATCTGGTGCTGTCCGACATGGCGGCCAATACCGTCGGGCATCAGCAGACCGATCACCTCCGCACGATGGGTCTGGTCGAATCGGCGGTGGATTTTGCCTGCGAAGTCCTCGCGCCCGGCGGCCATTTCGTCGCCAAATCGCTCGCCGGTGGATCGGATGCCGATCTCGTCGCGACGCTGAAACGCAATTTTGCAAGCGTGCGCCATGCCAAGCCCCCCGCTAGCCGCACCGGATCATCCGAATGGTATGTTGTTGCTATGGGGTTCAAGGGCGATTGAACTGCCGGAGATCAGGCCCCACTTAACGGCACATGGCTTGGCGCGACCGGTTTCAACAGCTTCGGCAAAATCCAATTGTCCGGATGGGCGCGCTGGGCCTTGGCTGTGTCCTGATG
Source organism: Sphingomonadales bacterium (assembly GCA_031425075.1). Lineage (GTDB taxonomy): Bacteria > Pseudomonadota > Alphaproteobacteria > Sphingomonadales > Sphingomonadaceae > Aquisediminimonas. Next base: position 4,787 of record JANPIQ010000260.1, on the reverse strand, counting down.
GTTCTTGCCCCGCTGGTATCGCCGTTGCCTGGGCCTGGCGGGATTGTTGTGTTCTCGATCGGCCTCGGTTTGGCATTGCGCAATTCGCTGTGGGCAAAGCGACGGTACGTCCGCTTCAAGCGCAAACGGCCAAAAGTCGGCAAGACGGTAGACTGGTGGATGCGCAAGCGTTCGCGGCAACGCGCCAAATTGCGCTCGCAAGCCAAGCGATGAATTGACTTTTGCAGTGGCCACGCATAGGCACCGTCGCAGAGCAGGGCTGCCCAGCGGGGCGGCCTCTTTTGTTTGAACTCGAGGAATGAACGATGAAGCGCACTTTTCAGCCGAGCAATCTCGTGCGCGCGCGGCGCCACGGCTTCCGCTCGCGGATGGCGACACCCGGCGGCCGGGCAGTGATTCGCGCACGTCGTGCCCGCGGTCGCAGCAAGCTTTCGGCCTGATCACGATTGCCAAGCGGCGCGATTTTCTCGCCGCAAATTCTGCCAAGCGTATTGCGACCAAGGGCTTTGTCCTGCTCGTTCGCGATCGCAACGATGGCGATGCTGTCAAACGGCTGGGCATTACGATCACGAAGAAAATTGGCGGTGCGGTTGTCCGTAATCGCCTGAAGCGGCGGTTTCGCGCGCTTGCACGTGACGTTCTTTCCGAACGCGGCAAGGCTGGCGCCGATTATATATTGATCGGGCGCGCTGGAGGGGTGGAGCGAGACTTCGCCAAGCTCCGTGAAGATTTGCTGACGGCTATGGGGCGGGTCGACCGGTGATTGCAAAAGCGCTGATCTTGATCGCCAGGGCCTGGCAGAAAGGGCCATCGGCCATTCTGCCGCCCAGTTGCCGCTTTGCGCCATCATGTTCGGCCTATGCAATCGAGGCGATTTCCCGCTATGGTGCCGCCAAAGGTGGCTGGTTGGCGGCACGGCGCATATTGCGCTGCCATCCATTCGGCGGCCATGGTTATGATCCGGTCCCTTAGATAATGGGCCACACGATGTTGAAGGGAAACCGGGGTGGATAATCCGCGCAACATGATCCTTGCGATCGTGCTTTCGGCGCTTGTGCTGTTCGGCTGGAGCGCGATTTCGGACATTTACTTCCCGCAAGCCAAGCCTGTCGCGACTGCTCCGGTGGCATCGACGGGTGCCGCTCTGTCGCCTGACGCGAGCACTGCTCCGGTAGCAGCGGTGCCGGGTGCTGCTTCTGCGCCTGGCATAGTTCCGCAGCGCACGGTCGAAGCCGCTCTGACCGGCGGCAACCGCGTCGGCATCCAGACGCCCAAGCTCGAAGGCTCGATCAACCTCACCGGCGCACGGATCGACGATCTGGTTTTGCCAACCTATCGACAGACCATCGATAAGGATGCGCCGCCTGTCCGCCTGCTTGCGCCTGCTGGAACCAAGCAGAGCTATTACGCGGGGTTCGGCTGGTCAGGCGATGGCGTAATTGTGCCCAATGCGCAGACAGTCTGGACGGCCGACAGCCAGACGCTGACGACGGGAAAACCGGTAACGCTGACTTGGAACAATGGTGCAGGCCAGATTTTTCGCATCCGTATCGCGGTCGATAGTCGCTACATGTTTTCGGTCGAACAGAGCGTGCAAAATGGCGGCACCGGCCCGGTTGCCGTGCGCGCCTTCGGCTATGTCAACCGAGTCAAACCGGCGATGCCCGAAGCATCGATGTTCGCGCCGACGCATGATGTTGATAGCTGGACGATGCACATCGGGCCGATCGGCGTCTTTAACGACGTCGTCGATTATGAAACCGATTATGAAACGCTCGACGAGGCAGGGGCAAACGGCAAGCGCGTGGCGACGACGGGCGGCTGGCTTGGTTTTGGAGAGACCTATTGGCTGACCGCGCTGATCCCGCCAGCGGGCCAAGCCGTAGACGCCGCATTCCGCGCAGGTGGCGGCACGTATCAGGCCGAGTTTGCCAAACCTCCGGTAATTGTCCAGCCGGGCAAGGTTGTTACCACATCGCTGCGGCTGTTTTCGGGCGGCAAGGAAGTCGATACGCTGAACGACTACCAGCACGAACAGAGCGTGACGATGCTGTCAAAGGCGATCACCTGGGGCTGGTTCGAAATCATCGAGCGCCCGATTTTCTGGGTTCTCAACTATCTCTTCAATCTTGTCGGCAATTTCGGCGTTGCGATCATCCTGCTCACCTTCATTGTCCGCGGGCTGATGTTCCCGATCGCGAACAAGCAGTTCGCCAGCATGGCGGCGATGCGCGCGGTCCAGCCCAAGATCAAGGCGATGCAGGAACGTTACAAGGACGATAAGGCCAAGCAGCAGCAAGAAATGATGAAGCTGTATCAGACCGAGAAAATCAATCCGTTGGCTGGCTGCTTGCCGATCGTGTTGCAGATCCCGATTTTCTACGCGCTGTACAAGGTGCTGTTACTGTCGATCGAAATGCGGCACCAACCGTTCGCGTTGTGGATCAAGGATCTCTCTGCGCCCGATCCTGCGACGATTCTCAACGGCTTTGGCTTGTTGCCGTTCGATCCGCCTTCCTTCCTTGCCATTGGCGTCCTTGCGCTGTTGCTCGGGATCACGATGTGGCTTCAGTTCCGGCTCAACCCGGCACAGATGGATCCGGTGCAGCAGCAATTATTCGCAATCATGCCATGGATCATGATGTTCATGATGGCACCATTTGCCGCTGGTTTGCTGATTTACTGGATCACATCGAACATTTTGACGATTGCGCAGCAGAAGTGGCTTTATTCGAAGCATCCGGCGCTGAAGGAACCGATACTCGCGGTCAAACCATGAGCTTTGATTCCGAGCAGATCGAAGCTGCGCGCAAGTTGTTTGCAGGACCGGTGACGTTCCTGAAATCGGCCCCCGCGCTCGAGCATCTGCCCGAACCATCGGTGCATGAAGTGACGTTTGCCGGCCGGTCGAACGTCGGCAAATCGTCGCTGATCAACGCGCTCGTTAACCGCAATGGCCTTGCGCGAACATCGAACACACCGGGGCGGACGCAAGAACTGAATTTTTTCGATATGGGCGATCCGCTGATTTTCCGGCTGGTCGATATGCCAGGATACGGCTTTGCCAAGGCCCCGCGCGATATGGTCAAGAAATGGCGGTTCCTGATCAACGACTATCTGCGCGGACGGCAGGTGCTCAAACGCGCATTCGTGCTGATCGACAGCCGTCATGGGATCAAGCCCGTCGATAACGACATCATGGACATGCTCGATGCCGCCGCAGTCTCGTATCACGTCGTGTTGACCAAGGCCGACAAGATCAAGGCAACCGAGCTGGATGCGGTGCTGGCAGACACCGAAGCGCAGGCGCGCAAACGCCCTGCGGCGCACCCCGACATCATCGCGACATCGAGCGAGAAGGGCATGGGGATGCCTGAGTTGCGCGCGGCTGTGCTCGAGGCCATCGCCTAATCGTCATTGCGAGCCCTTCGACTGCCTGGCAGGCGCTCAGGATAAACTTCGGCTTTGCCGAAGCGCGGCAATCTAGGCTGCTCGACGATTATGGATTGCGTCGTCGCTTCGCTCCTCGCAATGACGGGCCATGCTAAAACTTTTCATCGGCAACAAAACTTACTCCTCGTGGAGCCTTCGCGGCTGGCTTGCGGCCAAACAATCGGGGCTGCCGTTCGAGGAGGTTGTCGTTCCACTCTACGATCAGGAATGGGACAGGCGCCGCGAAGGCGATGAGTTTGCGCCGTCATCGGGCAAGGTGCCAATCCTGTGGGATGGGGACGCGGTGGTGTGGGATAGCCTCGCGATTGTCGAATATCTCAACGAGACCTCGGGCGGTGATAAATTCTGGCCGTTCGACCAGTCGGCCCGCGCTATGGCGCGGTCGATGGCGGCCGAAATGCACTCGGGCTATGCAGCACTCCGCCGCGAGCACAGCATGAATATCCGCCAGATCTACCCGCCCAAGCAGCCCTCCGAAGCCGTGGCGGCGGACATTGAACGGATCATGGAAATCTGGGCGCATGCCCGCGCGCGCTATGGCGGGACGGGCGATTTCTTGTTCAGCGAGTTTGGTGCGGTCGATATCATGTTCGCGCCCGTCGTCACCCGGCTGATCACCTATTCACTGCCCGTCGCACAGTTCGCCGTGCCCTATATGCAGGCAGTGGTCGCGCATCCGTTCATGCAGGACTGGATCGCAGCGGCGCAGGCCGAAGACTGGGTGATCGAAAAGTTCGAATCGCCGCTGAAGGGCTGACTGGATCACCCAATTGCGGCAGAGAGCTCCCTGCCCCGGTCGGTGAGGTCATACAGTCCGATCGGCGGGTACCCATCGACCAGTTCGCGCTGTACCAGGCGATGCTTGGTCAGCGTGCGCAACCCTTGCGACACGGCCCGCGGACTTGCGGGCGCGACGATGCGTGAAAGCGCGTTGAACCGGCGATGCCCATTGCCGATCGCTTGGACCAACGGCATCCCCCAGCGGGTCAGCGCCCCCGGAACGAGCCCCATCTGATGCTGGATGCGGTCTAGCGCGCCGGCGATTCCCGCAACAGCATGACCTGACTCGCTGAGAATATATTCAGGCCGCAGCGGGTGGCCGTAGCCGGGATTGGGAACGACCCATCCCGCATCGCATGCCGACTGCAAGGTGCGGGCAAGACTGTCACGTGCAACGCACAACCGGTTGACCATCTCGACGAACCGCGCGCCATTGTGGGCGGCGAGATCGGCCAGTAGCGGCACCATCCAGCGGTTGCGATGGAGTTCGATCATCTGTTCGAAAGCGACGCTTGACTGCATTTCTTTACTAGATATATTTTCCAGACTGTAAG
>JANPIQ010000259.1:0-6249 GCA_031425075.1 Sphingomonadales bacterium | reverse complement strand
TTCGCGACGCGCGGCCGCGATTCGCAATTGGGGGCCTGGGCATCCGATCAATCGCGCGCGCTCGACACCCGCGCCACCTTCGAAGCGCGGTTTGCCGAAGTGGAAGCCCGGTTTGCAGGCCAGCCCGTGCCACGGCCGCCGCATTGGTCGGGCTATCGTGTCGTACCAGCACGGATCGAATTCTGGCAAGATCGTGAACATCGCCTCCACGAGCGGCGGCTGTTCGTTGCAGAAGGCGATAGCTGGCGCGAAGGGCTGCTCTACCCGTGAGCGGCAGTCATGCGCATCATCATCATGACATTGCGCGTTCAAAACTAACCCAGCGCGCCGCGATCGCCAGTGTATCGATGGCGCTGTTTTTGCTCGGGCTTAAGGCGTGGGCCGCGTGGGAAACCCATTCGGTGGCCATGCTCGGATCGCTCGCCGACACAGGCCTCGACATCGTCGCCTCGCTCGTCACGCTCTATTCAGTACGGCTGGCGGCCGAGCCTGCCGACGCGCAGCACCGCTATGGCCATGGCAAGGCCGAGGCACTGTCCGCGTTGTTTCAAACAGGGCTCGTCGCAGCCTCGGCGATCGCAATCGGCTGGCGAGCGATCAGCCGCTTTGGCAACGACGTGTCACCGCAAAGCCCCGAACTTGGCATCGGCGTCTCCGTTGTCGCTATTGCCGTTACCCTGATCCTGATTGCCTATCAGCGTTCGGTGGTGCGGCAGACCGGGTCGATTGCCATCCATGCCGATCATGTTCATTATTCGAGCGACGTTGCGCTTAATGCCGCTGTGATCGCAGCGCTGGTGCTCGATACGATGCTGGGGGTGCGGGGGGCCGATCCGCTCTTCGGCGTCGCGATTGCGGCGTGGCTGCTCTGGCATGCCAAAGGCGTTGCCGTGACAGCCGTCGATCAACTGATGGACCGCGAATGGCCCGATGACAAACGCGAACGCTTCCTTGCCGTGGCGGGCAGCCATCCGGAGCTAACGGGCATCCACGACGTCCGCACACGATCTTCGGGCGCGCGCGATTTCGTGCAGTTTCACATCTGGGTCGATCCAGACATGACGATGGGGGCAGCGCATGCTGCCATGGACGAGCTCGAAGCCCGACTGATGGCCGAATTTCCCGGCACCGAAGTGATTATTCACCCCGAGCCGCGAGGACATCTGTGATGGCCGTCGTCAGTCGGCGAAGAGCAACACCGGCGTTTCGAGCAGCTTGCGCACTGCCTGAACGAAGCTCGCGGCATCCCAGCCATCGACGACCCGGTGATCGCAGCTGATCGATAGGTTCATCAACTTTGCGACTGCAAATTCGCCGTCGCGGACCACAGGGCGTTCGATCACGCGATTGGGGCCGATGATCGCGACTTCGGGGCGGTTGATGACCGGCGTGGTCGCGATCCCGCCGAGCGGGCCGAGCGAGGTAATCGTCAGCGTCGAGCCAGAGAGCTCTTCGGACTTTGCCTTGCCTGATCGCGCAGCATCGGCGAGCCGGACGATCTCGCTCGCCAGCTGCCAGACATTGCGGCTTTCGGCATTGCGGATGACAGGCACCATCAGCCCCGCATCGGTCTGGGTCGCCATCCCGAGATGCACGCTGCCGTGCCGGGTCACCACGCCTGCTCCAGAATCGGCAGCGTCGTCATAACGCGCATTGATCATCGGGAAATCGGGGATTGCCTTGCAGATTGCGACGATCAGCAGTGGCAGCAGCGTCAGCTTGGGCCGATTGCCGCGATTGGCGTTCAAATCGCCGCGCATGTCCTCGAGCTGGGTGACGTCGATCTCCTCGACATAGGTGAAATGCGGGATGTGGCGTTTGGATGCCGCCATATTCTCGGCGATACGGCGGCGCATCCCGATCACCTTGATCGTCTCGTCGGCTCTTGCCGCACCTGCCGGGCGATAGCCTTGCGCCGCGCCATAGTTGAGAAAGGCGTCGAGATCACTGTGGCGGATATGCCCGCCGTCGCGCGATTTCACCTGCGCGAGGTCGATGCCGAGGTCTTTGGCGCGCGCGCGGACTGCGGGGGAGGCGAGCGCCGGCGCAGACGGGATCGGCACGCTGATTTCGACGGCGTCGGCGGGTGGTGGCGGGATGAAGTGGGTGGGAGCAATTTCGGCCTGATCAACGTCGGAAGCAGGAGCGACATCAGTGGTGGTCGCAGAAGGGCCGCCCGGAATTTCGCTCGATGTTGCAGCGATCCCTGCGCCGTCCGCTTCTCCCTCGACTTCAATCACCAGCAAAGTCGATCCGATCGGCACCATATCGCCAACTTCGCCTGCGACTTCGAGCACGACGCCCGTGACAGGCGATTCCATTTCGACCGTAGCCTTGTCGGTCATCATGTCGGCGACGCCCTGATCTTCCGACACGCGATCACCGGGCCTCACATGCCACGCGACGATTTCAGCCTCGGCAATACCTTCGCCGATGTCAGGCAAGCGGAATTCGAAACGCGCCATGGCTTAGTCCTTCATCACGTTTTCGATGGCCATCCCGATCCGGATCGGCCCCGGAAAATACGCCCATTCGAGGCTGTGCGGATAGGGCGTGTCAAACCCTGTCACGCGCTGCACCGGGGCTTCGAGATGGTAGAAACAGCGTTCTTGCACCAAAGCCGACAGCTCGGCGCCGAACCCAGCCGTCCGCGTCGCTTCATGGACGATCAGGCAGCGCCCGGTTTTCTTCACGCTCGTCTCGATCGCTTCGATGTCCAGCGGGATCAAGGTGCGCAGATCGATGACGTCGGCATCAACGCCCAATTCCTCGACGACCGACAGCGCGACATGCACCATCGTGCCATAGGCAATCACCGTCAAATCGCCGCCTTCGCGCACCAGCGCTGCCTTGCCGAGCGGGACGGTGTAATGCCCCTCGGGCACCTCGCTTGCGGGGTGTTTCGCCCAAGGCTGCACGGGACGGTCGTAATGGCCGTCGAACGGGCCGTTATAAATGCGCTTGGGTTCGAAGAAAATTACCGGATCATTATCTTCGATCGCTGCGATCAGCAGACCTTTCGCGTCATAAGGTGTCGAGGGGATGACAGTCTTCAGCCCCGCGACATGCGTAAAGATGCCCTCAGGCGACTGGCTGTGCGTTTGCCCGCCAAAAATGCCGCCACCGAAAGGCGATCGCACCGTGATCGGCATCTGCCACTGCCCCGCCGAACGATAGCGGATGCGCGCCGCTTCGGAGACCAATTGGTCGAGCGCAGGGTAGATATAATCGGCGAACTGGATTTCTGGGACGGGACGGAGGCCATACGCCGCCATCCCGACCGCGACGCCGATGATGCCGCATTCGGTGATCGGCGTATCGAAACTCCGCGTCTTGCCATATTTCGCCTGCAAGCCTGCGGTCGCACGAAACACCCCGCCGAAAAAGCCGACATCTTCGCCAAACGTGATAACGTCGGCATCGCGCGCCATCGTGACATCGAGTGCCGAATTGATCGCCTCGATCATGTTCATGTTGGGCATCAGCAAACCTCCCCATTCTGGGGGATGGGGATCGCACAGCGGTGGAGGGGGGTGTCTGCAAGAGGTGCCGTCTGAGGCCCCCCTCCGTCGGCTTCGCCGCCACCTCCCCGTAAGCAGGGAGGATTTATTGCCCCGGCCATTTACGCGTCCTTTCGGCCATCATCTGCGCGGCCTGTTCCTTCAGATGCCATGGCATCTCTTCGAACACATCCTCGAACATCGTTTCGAACGGCTGGTGGAGACCATGGCCGAGGATGCCATTCTTTTCGGCCTCTTTCTGCGAGGATTTGACCAGTTCGGCGAGTTCCAAGTCCTGCGCCGCATGGCGGTCATCATCCCATTCGCCGAGCGCGATCAGGTGGCTTTTAAGCCGCGCAATCGGATCGCCAAGCGGCCAGCGCACGCCTTCATCAGCAGAACGATACGCCGAAGGATCGTCCGACGTCGAATGCCCTTCCGCCCTGTAGGTGAAATGTTCGATCAGCGTCGATCCATGCCCCGTCCGCGCGCGCTCGGCGGCCCAGCTTGTAGCGGCATGGACTGCAAGCGCATCATTGCCGTCGATGCGCAATCCGGCAACGCCATAACCGATCGCGCGCGCGGCAAAGGTCGTCGATTCGCCACCAGCAAAACCAGAAAACGAACTGATCGCCCATTGGTTGTTGACGACGTTGATGATGACAGGAACGCGATAGACCGTCGCAAAGGTCAGCGCCGCGTGGAAATCGCCTTCCGCGGTCGAGCCTTCGCCGCACCATGCCGCAGCAATTCGCGTATCGCCCTTCACCGCGCTCGCCATCGCCCAGCCGACCGCCTGCGACAGCTGCGTCGACAGATTGCCCGATAGCGTGAAGAACCCATATTCGGGCGACGAATACATGATCGGCAGCTGCCGACCCTTGAGCGCATCGCCCTTGTTCGAATAAATCTGGTTCATCATTTCGACGAGCGGATAGCCGCGCGTGATCAGGATGCCCTGCTGGCGGTAGGAGCAAAAGCACATGTCATCGCTGGCCAGCGCATGTGCCGCGGCGATGGCGACCGCCTCTTCGCCGGTGCACTTCATGTAAAAACTGGTCTTGCCCTGCCGCTGCGCGCGGAACATCCGGTTGTCGAATGCACGTGTTAGCGCCATGTCCCGGAGTATCTGGCGGAGCGTATCGGGCGAGAGGCGCGGATCCCATGGCCCCACCGCGCGGTGATCATCATCGAGCACGCGAACCAGCCCGAAGGCATGATCGCGCATGTCATGCACCGAAACCACGGTATCCGGGCGCGGCATCGAACCGGCGGGCGGCAGTGCAATGTGCGAAAAATCGGCCTCCTCGCCCGGCCGTGCCGGAGGTTCGGGCACATAAAGCGACATCGGGGGCATGTTGGGCTTGGCCATATCCGCTTGTAATATTGTTGCGCGCGCCGAAGCGCCACCACTTTCTTGATGGGCGCAATTATGGCATGGCATGCCGATGGCAGACTATACTCACCCACGCACCAAGGCAAAGTTCACACCGTTCCGCTGGGAAGATCCCTTCCAGCTCGACGCGCAACTGACCGATGATGAGCGGATGGTCCGTGACACCGCCGAGCAATATGCGCAGGACAAGCTGCTGCCGCGCGTGGTCTCTGCAACGCGCGCCGAGCGGTTCGACCGCGAGATCATGAACGAGCTGGGTGAACTCGGGCTGCTCGGTGCGACCATCGAAGGCTATGGCTGTGCAGGCGTCAGTCACGTCGCATACGGCCTGATATCGCGCGCGGTCGAGCGGGTCGATTCGGGATATCGCTCGGCGATGTCGGTGCAATCGAGCCTCGTGATGCACCCGATCCACGCCTACGGCAGCGAAGAGCAGCGGCAGCGCTTCCTGCCCAAACTCGCAACCGGTGAAATGGTCGGCTGTTTCGGGCTGACCGAGCCCGATGCCGGGTCCGATCCTGCGGGCATGAAAACCCGCGCAGTGCAGGCCGACGGCGGATACCGGCTGACCGGGGCCAAGATGTGGATCACCAATTCACCAATCGCCGACATCGCGATTGTCTGGGCGAAGGACGAAGGCGGCGTGATCCGCGGCTTTATCGTCGAACGCGGGATGGAGGGCTTCACGACCCCCAAGATCGAAGGAAAGATGAGCTTGCGCGCGTCTGTCACCGGCGAAATCGTGCTCGATAACGTCTTCGTTCCAGAGGCCAATCTGCTCCCCAATGTGCAGGGTCTGGGCGGGCCGTTCGGCTGCCTCAACAAAGCGCGTTACGGGATCGCGTGGGGCGTAATGGGGGCGGCCGAAGACTGCTTTCATCGCGCGCGGCAATATCAGCTCGACCGGCGTCAGTTCGGGCGAGCGCTTGCGGCGAACCAGATTCCGCAACTCAAGATGGCGAACATGCAAACCGAAATCGCGCTGGGGCTTCAGGCCGCGATCACCGTCGGGCGCGCAATCGATGCGGGCACCTGGTCGCCAGAGATGGTCAGCCTGATCAAGCGTAACAATTGCGGCAAGGCCTTGGACATCGCCCGCATCGCGCGCGACATGCACGGGGGCAATGGCATCGCCGATGAATTCCACGTGATTCGCCACATGATCAATTTGGAAACTGTCAACACCTATGACGGCACGCATGACATCCATGCGCTGATTCTGGGCCGCGCAATTACAGGATTCAGGCATTTTCGTAAACCGCATCGCGGCTTCGCGACTGCCAACACGGCGCGACCGCTTTAGCGGGGCTGGGCTGAATCAAGCCTGGCGCGCGCTTCTACAAGGTCGGCCAG
>JANPIQ010000258.1:0-11112 GCA_031425075.1 Sphingomonadales bacterium | reverse complement strand
CTTCTGATTGATGAAGGTGTCTAGCGCGACGGCGGTCTTGCCGGTCTGACGATCGCCGATGATCAGTTCGCGCTGGCCGCGGCCGACGGGCACGAGTGCGTCCAATGCCTTGAGGCCGGTCTGCACCGGCTCATTGACCGACGTGCGCGGGATGATGCCGGGCGCCTTGACTTCGACGCGGCTACGCAGCGTGGTCTTCAATGGTCCCTTGCCATCGATAGGATTGCCGAGGCCATCGACGACGCGGCCGAGCAATTCCTTGCCAACGGGCACATCGACGATCGTGCCGGTGCGCTTGACGGTATCGCCTTCGCGGATCGACGAGTCAGACCCGAAGATCACGACGCCGACATTATCGGCTTCGAGGTTCAATGCCATGCCCTTGATGCCGCCATCGAACTCGACCATTTCACCCGCCTGGACGTTATCGAGCCCGTGGATGCGCGCGATGCCGTCACCGACCGACAGCACCTGGCCGACTTCGGAGACTTGCGCTTCGGTGCCGAACGAAGCGATCTGGTCCTTGATGACCTGCGAAATTTCTGCGGCGCGGATATCCATTGTGCGTTCAGCCCTTCATTGCGACGGCAAGAGTATTGAGACGGGTGCGGATCGATGAATCGATCATCTGGCTGCCGATCTTCACGATCAGCCCGCCGAGAATATCGGGATCGACGGTCGTGGAAAGCGCAACATCGCGCCCGGCCTTGGTGCGGAGTTGCGCTTTCAATGCGGCGAGCTGTGCAGCGTCGAGTGGGTGCGCCGAAGTCACTTCGGCAGTCGCCTCGCCACGGTGCGCGGCGGCGAGTGCGGTAAATGCGCGAATGACGGCCGGAAGCTGCCCCAACCGCCGGTTTTGCGCGAGGACGCCAAGGAACTTCGCAGTCAGCGGATCGAGCTGCATCGACGCTGCAACAGCGGCAACTGCCTTCGCCGCATCGCCGCGTGATAGCAGCGGATTGGTCGTGAGTGCTGCAAACTCAGGCGATTCGGACAAGCCCCGCTTGACCGCATCGAGGCTTGCCGCCACCGAATCGATGGCTCGCGTTTCACGGGCGAGATCGAACAGCGCCGTTGCATAGCGCCCGCTCAAGCTGGCCTGAACATTGGCTTGAATGCCGCCGGAGGTGTCCACGCGTTGTTAAACCCTATTGATAATCAGGAATGGCCCGAGACAGCGGCTAAGCGGATGATCGCCCCCGCCAACGTCGCCGCGCGCCTAGCAGCCGAAATGCTGCGATGCAAGATGAGAGGGCGGGGTCTGTTCTACATCCTCCCTATTTTTTCTTGAAATGGGGAGGATTAAGCTAATGTCCTCGGCGACCTCTGCGCGAACCCCGCCTTTTCTTTTTCACGCAGAGGTCGCAGAGGTCGCAGGGAAAAAGGAGAAGGCGAATGGGCGAAACGATCCGGATCATGATGGACGACGGACACGAAGCCCCCGTCTACCACGCCACCCCAAACGGCGAACGCCGCGGCAGCATCGTGCTAATCCAGGAGATATTCGGCGTCACCGATCATATCCGCGAATTGTGCGATGAATATGCCGAGGATGGCTACGAAGTCCTCTCGCCCGCCTTGTTCGACCGCGAAGCCCCGGGGTTCGAATGCGATTATTCGACCCCGCAATATGAACACGCGATCAAGCTGGCGCGCGAACTCCATCCGTTCATCCAGTCGGTCGCAGATGCCCAAAGCTGCATTGCTTGGCTTAAGGCGAAGGGCGGGCCGGTGTTCATCACCGGCTATTGCTATGGCGGGTCGGTCAGCTGGCGGTGCGCGCAATTGTCGGACGATCTTGCGGCGTGTTCATCATATTACGGCAGCATGGTGCCGACAATGTTCATCGATCCTGCCCCCAAATGTGCCACGATTGCGCATTTCGGGCGTTACGATCAGGGCATCCCGATGGCGGGCGTCGAGGCACTGATCGCCAAGGCTCACCCGACCGCACAGGTCTTCGTTTATGAAGCCAATCACGGCTTCAATTCGGACCGGCGCAAGGATTACCATGAAAGCAGCGCCGACCTCTCGCGCGAACGGACGCTGGCGCTGTTCCGCGCCTGTGAAGGTTAAGTGTGGAAGGTGTAGGCGGTCCGAATGCGTGTGGAAGCGCGGTTTTCAGCGCGGGAGTTACTACTCTGATATCCCTGCGGCTCCTCGCGAATTCCTGTCACGTCATCGAACCCGGCATCGCCGCTGACTTTGTACCAAAGAGCGTTTTGAGAACCCGCCGCACCATTACAAGCGCGTAGATTGCAACACCGATAAGCAGCACCGCTATCACCACTGCTGCTTCGGGATTGCTCAGTGCCAGCACCAGCAATCCGCCAGTCACCACATCTTCGCCTGTTGAAACGGCAATGTTGCTGAACGGTTCGGGGCTGGCATTGACGATCGCGCGCGTGCCCGCTTTTGCGCTGTGGCTCATCAGTGCCGCACCGCCGCCGAGTAGGAGCGTGACCACTTGCCAGACCGGATCAGACGAATCAACGAGCGCGAGCGCGAGCAGTGCACCGCCCAATGGTCGGATCGCGGTGTGGATCGCGTCCCATATCGAATCGAGCCACGCGACCTTATCGGCGAAAAATTCGGCGACCAGCCCAATGGCCGATGCGCCCAGCACCCAATGATTTGCAAGCACGTCGAGGCTTTGCAGATGTTGCGGCGCATCGATCCAGCCCGTCCGCATCGCAAGGCCGGTTGCAAAGACGCACAGATAGATGCGCCAACCCGCGAGAAGGCTGACGCTACCTGCAACACCCAGAATTTCGACAATGCCCATGATGCGCCCTCAATAATCGCCCTTTACACCGAGCGCGGGCAGGATAGGCATTCTGCAATGAATGACAATCTGCTGACGAGCGACGTCAACCCCGAAGCACGGCCGGCCGCAACACTGGTGCTGTTCCGCGCGCGCCGCGATGGCGCCGACGACCTGCTGGTGGTCGAACGATCGGCAGTCATGGCGTTTGCCGGAGGAGCCATCGTGTTCCCGGGTGGGCGCGTCGATCTTGATGATCACATGATCGCTTCACACCCCGAACGTTTCGTCCACCCTCTCGTGCCCGATGGGGCCGAAGCCGCCGCCCGCGTGGCCGCGATCCGCGAAACGCTCGAGGAATCGGGTTTTGCGGTTGGCTTCGAAGTTCAGCCTGATGCTGGCTGGATCGCCGATGCGCGCGCGCGGCTTGCCAATCGCGAACTGTTTAGCGCGATGTTAGGCGATCACCGGCTCGATCTTCATGCGCTGGTGCCATTTGCGCGCTGGTGCCCCAAACATCGCGAGGCACGGGTGTTCGATACGCGCTTCTATCTTGCCAAGGCCCCCGATGATGCCGGGGATCCGATTGTCGATGCCACCGAGAATGTGCAGAGTTTCTGGGCAACCGCTGCCGAACTTCTGACCGCTGCCGATGAGGGTAAAGTGCATGTGATCTATCCCACGCGGCGCAATCTGGAACGGCTCGCGCTGTATCCGATGTTCGAACAAGCCGCGGCTCATGCCCGCGACACACCGTGCGACCCGATCAGCCCCGATATGCAGGACCGCGAAGATGGTCGGCATCTGTGCATTCCAGAAGGCCTTGGCTATCCTGTGACGTCCGAATTGCTGGCCACTGCAGTAACGGCATTCGACAAGCGCTGATGGACGCCATCCTGCCCGCCTTGCTCGCCGTGATGCTGGCAGAAACGGGTGGGAAGACACAGGCACTGGTCCATGCTGCGGGTCTTGAACAGCCTGAAATGCCGGTGTTCGGCGTGCTGCTGGTCACGACGCTGGCAGGGCTGGGTGTTGCCGCATATGCTGGTTCGGCGATTGCGCCCTTGCTGACGCCCGATGCGCGGAAGTTGCTTGCCGGCCTCGCGCTGATCTTCGCCGGTGCCCCGATGCTGATTCCGCGGCGCAAGCCGGTGAAGCCGCCGCGCCATCTGTGGTGGAGTTTTGCACGGAGTCAGTTCGGCGATGCCAGCCAGTTCATCGTTTTTGCCAACGCCGCGCGCGCCGATACGCCGGTGCTGGCGGTCGTCGGCGGCGTGCTGGGGGTAACAGCGGCCATGCTGCCGCCGCTGCTGTTGAGCAAAGAGTGGCCGGGCAAAATGCCGCTGATGCTATTGCGGGCCACAGCGGCTATACTGCTGGTCGCAACAGGCCTTTGGCTTGGCGTCAGCGCGCTGCGGCTGATCTAGCCGATCGATCTGTCTGACCAGTGCAAGCTGTTGGCATCGACGCACCGTGCGCACCATATGCGGTGCAGATATCAGGAGAGCGCTATGACCAATAAACCCAAATCGGTGATCGATGCGTTAAACGTGGTGCTTGCCGATAGTTTTGCGCTGTATTTCAAGACCAAGAATTTCCACTGGCATGTTTCGGGCCCGCATTTCCGCGACTATCATTTGCTGCTTGACGAACAGGCAGTGCAGATCCTCGCATCGACTGACCTGATCGCAGAGCGCGTGCGCAAGCTTGGCGGCACGACGCTGAAATCGATCGGTCATATCGCCCGGCTTTCCGAAATCGGAGACAATGATGCAGATGCAGTCGATGCCGCAGCCATGCTTCGCGAACTCGAAACAGACAATCGCACGCTCATCGCTGCGCTCAAAACGGCCAAGGATGTTGCCGATGATGCCAAGGACAATGCTAGTTCGGGCGTTATCGATACCTGGACCGATGAAGCCGAACGCCGTGCCTGGTTCCTGCGCGAGTCGCTAGGTGCGTGAAAAAGGGAGAGGCACCGCGCTGATGCCCCTCCCCAAAACCATGATCCGCCGAGCTTTAGCTTGAAGCTGAAAGATTGACTGCGGCAAACTTGCCGCGACGATCGACCTCGATATCGAACTCTAGCCGATCACCCTCGTTCAGAGATGCCATGCCGGCACGCTCGACAGCTGAAATATGGACAAACGCGTCGGGCTGTCCATCATCGCGCTGGATGAAGCCGAAGCCCTTCATCGCGTTAAAGAACTTAACCGTACCCGTTGCCTTTTCGCCTGTCAGCGTCCGCTGCGGCGCACCGCCGCGATCGGCGCCGCCAAACCCGCCAGGGGCACCGCGATCGCCGCCACGGGGCGCACCAAAGCCGCCTTCGCGTGGTTCGCGTGGAGGCCGCGCGTCTGTTACCGGCATCGGTTCACCCTCGATCACCAGATCGGTCGCAGAAACCTTGCCGCCGCGATCGACGAGCGTGAAGCCAAGCGCCTGGCCCTCAGCCAGTCCTGCCATCCCGATCATCTCAACAGCTGAAATGTGCACGAAAACATCTTCGCCGCCATCTTCACGAACGATAAAGCCGAAGCCCTTCTGCGCGTTGAAGAATTTGACGACGCCTTTGCCTTCGCCGACAACCTGTGCAGGCATCGCCGGTCTGGGCGGGCCGCGAAAACCACCACCGCCGCCGCCGCCGCCGAAACGATCGCCACCGCCGCCACCGCCGCCGCCAAAGCGAGCGCCGCCACTGCGGAAGCCACCGCCGCCGCCGCCGCCAAAGCGATCACCGCCACCGGCCCCGCCACCGAAACGATCGCCGCCACCGCTACCGCTGCTGAAATTGTCTTCGCCGAAACCGTCGCGTTTATCTCTGCCGCGTCCGCCGCGCTCGCCGCGACGCCCTCTATCGAAACCCATGCCTGCCCGAACTTTCCCGTGTAACCGTAACCTCGCCCGCATCAACCGAATCTGCATGCCGGACGAACGACACGAAGAAACCAGCGCAAAACGCTTGTCGCCAGCGAGTCGCACTATACGCATTTGTGTCAATTCGCGAGCAATTTTGTGCGTCCGCCATTTCGGGCTATCGCTCAATGCCAGCCGACTGGCGCAGAGCTGTGTCATTTCATCCGGAATATCGCCCGAACCTTGCAGCTTTGCCGTCGCGCGGGCATGGACCCGCGCATGACAGTGCATTTTCACGAAAACGATCTTCCCGCTGACGCGCTCGCCGCAGGCCCGGTGGCCGTCGATACCGAAACCATGGGGCTCAACACGCCGCGTGACAGGCTGTGTCTTGTCCAGATTTCAGACGGTCAGGGCGATGAACATCTGATCCGATTTTCCCCTGGCAGCGATTATTCCGCGCCAAATCTGAAGGCCGTGCTCGCCGATCCGGCACGGACCAAGCTATATCACTTCGCGCGGTTTGATCTGGCAGCGATCGAGGCCTATCTCGGCATTGTCGCAGCGCCTGTATTCTGCACCAAGATCGCATCGCGGCTGATCCGGACCTATACCGATCGGCACGGCCTTAAGGATCTGGTCAAGGATCTGCTCGGCCTCGATCTATCAAAACAGCAGCAGTCTTCGGACTGGGGCGGGCCTGTCATCAACGATGCGCAGCGCGAATATGCAGCCTCCGATGTCCGCTATCTTCACCGGATGAAGGTCGAGCTGGAACTGCGGCTGGCGCGTGAGGGGCGAACCGAACTGGCGCAGGCGTGCTTCGATTTCCTGCCGCACCGCGCGCGGCTCGATCTGATGGGCTGGCCCGAAACCGATATTTTTGCCCATGCCTGACATTATTCGGTCTGCACGCCAACGCTGGGCGCGGCCGGGCACCCGGCACGACACGCTGATTGGCGCGCTACGGCTGATCCTGCCGCTTGGCATCGTGGCGCTGGCTGTGACGTTGATCGTCTCGCCACTGGCGCAACGGCGCGAGATCAGCTTCGTGCTCGACAAGAATAAAGTCGCCATGGCAAAAGAACGGATGCGCGTGACCCAGGCCAGTTATCGTGGCGAAGACAGCAAGGGGCAGCCGTTTTCGATTAACGCCGGATCCGCCGTCCAGACCAGTTCTCGCGATCCGGTCGTGCGGCTTAACGATTTATCGGCAAAGATCGAACTTGGCGAAGGACCAGCCACCGTCACCGCCGATGCGGGGCAATATGATATGGATCGCAAGATCGTGATGGTGAATGGACCGATCGTCTTCCAGTCGTCCGACGGATACCGTCTCCAAACGCGCGACGTTGCAGTGGGCATCGATAGCCGGATGGTGGCCAGTGGCGGTGCCGTCGATGGACAAATGCCGCTTGGCCGCTTCAGTGCGAACCGGATGACTGCCGATCTCGATGCGCGGACCGTAGTGCTTGATGGACGGGCGCGCTTGCGTATCGTGCAAGGCAGCGGCAGATAGCCACCATGCGCAACCCAATCGCCTTTCTGCCGCTTGCCCTCCTCGCCGCGCTGCCCGCATCGGGACAGTCGCTCCAGGGGCATAACACCAACGGGCCCGTCGATGTTGCGGCAGACCGGATCGAAGTTCAGGATCGGGCGCAGCGCGCCATTTTTTCAGGCAATGTGCAGGTGAAACAGGGCGGGCTTAACATGTCGGCACCGCGATTGACCGTGGCTTATGCAAGCGGCGGCAGCGGCACCGATATCCAGCGGCTCGATGCGACAGGCGGCGTTGTAGTGACGAGCGCCACCGAAACGGCGCGAGGACAAATCGCAATTTACGACTTGCCGCGGCGGATCATTACGATGGTCGGCGGCGTCCAGCTGTCCCAGCGCGGCAATGTCGTCAATGGTGGGCGTCTGGTGATCGATCTCAATTCGGGCAGGGCCGTTGTCGACGGGCGTTCGTCAGGTGGCGCGCCTGGCACCGATCAGGGGTCGGGCGGGCGCGTGACGGGCCGGTTCACTGTGACGCAAAAGCCTCAATAATCACCGGAGTGGCGATGGCCGACATCGAAATCCTCGACCGCAGCCAAAGCGTTGCGCGCACCGATGTCGGGCTTGCGGTCGTATCGATCGCCAAATCGTACGACAAAAGATCGGTGTTGTCCGATGTTTCGCTGTCGGTCGGGCGCGGCGAAGTTGTCGGGCTGCTTGGCCCCAATGGTGCGGGCAAGACGACCTGTTTTTACTCCATCATGGGTTTGGTCAAACCCGATTCGGGGCGGATTCTGCTCGATGGCGATGACATTACCGGCCTCCCCATGTATCGTCGCGCGATCCTGGGGCTGGGCTATTTGCCGCAGGAAACGTCGATTTTCCGGGGGCTGAATGTCGAACAGAATATCTCGGCAGTGCTCGAACTGGCAGAGCCCGACAAAACAAAGCGGGCCGAGCGGCTCGAATTCCTGCTTGGGGAATTCGGGCTCGAACGGTTGCGCGATGCGCCAGCCATGGCGCTTTCGGGCGGCGAACGGCGGCGCTGCGAAATTGCCCGCGCGCTTGCGGCAAACCCCTCGATCATGCTGCTCGATGAACCCTTTGCCGGGATCGATCCGATCTCGATCGCCGACATCCGCGATCTCGTCAAAGACCTCAAGCAGCGCGATATCGGCGTGCTGATCACCGATCATAATGTTCGCGAAACGCTCGACATCGTCGACCGCGCGTGCATCATATATGATGGCCGCGTGCTTTTCGCCGGCAGCCCGCAGGCATTGGTCGCCGATGAGAATGTGCGGAGGCTTTACCTTGGCGAAAGTTTCTCACTCTAGCCGTTAACCATGAGCCTCGCCCCACGCCTCGATCTGCGGCAGACGCAATCGCTGGTCATGACGCCGCAATTACAGCAGGCGATCCGACTGCTCGCGCTGTCAAATGTCGAACTCGAAGCTGCAATCGGCGAAGAGCTTGAGAAAAACCCGCTGCTCGAGGCTGAACGCGACGATACAGGCGATGTCGATATCGAACCTTTGGGGGATGCGACCGCCCCCGGGCAGACCGATGACGTCTGGCTCGATGCGCCAGAAAGTGGCGCTGGCGATAGCCTCGATGTCGATCTGACCGCCGAAACCTTTCATCATGACAGCATCGCCGATAGCGGCATGGGATCGGGCGACGGGCTTTCGGGTAGTGGCGGTGGCGAGGATGTCGATTTCGACAGTTTTGCAGCCGACGCGCCGGGGCTTGGTGATCACCTGCTGCAACAGGCGGGATCGCGGCTCGATGGTACTGATTTGGCGATCGCCCGCGCGCTGATCGACCAGATTGACGAGGCGGGATATCTCCGCGCCGACCTGCTCGATCTGGCGATGCGGCTGGGGGTGCCGCGCACGCGGATCGAAGCAGTGCTCGGCGTCGTCCAGAGCTTCGATCCCACAGGAGTCGGTGCGCGGACGCTCGGCGAATGCCTCTCGCTCCAGGCCAAAGAGGCCGATCGGCACGATCCCGCGATGGCACGGCTTCTGATGAATCTCGACCTGCTCGCCGAAGGGCGGCTGCCGCAGCTGCGCCGGATCTGCGGAGTTGATGAAGAGGATATGGCCGATATGATCCGCGAACTGCGCGGGTACGATCCCAAGCCAGGCTTGCGCTTCGGATCGACGCGGGTCGATGCGGTCGTGCCTGATGTCTTCGTCGTGCGGCGCGGCACTGGCTGGGCGGTCGAGATCAATGGCGGCACGCTACCCCGGCTGCTCGTCAACCAGCGTTACCATGCCGAACTGACCGCATCGGGTGACAAGTTGTCGAAGGCCTGGGCAAATGATTGCCTCGCCAATGCCAATTGGCTGGTCAAGGCGCTCGACCAGCGGCAGCGGACGATCGTCCGTGTCGCGACTGAAATCGTCAAGCATCAAGACGGCTTTTTCCGCGCAGGTGTCTCGCAGCTCCGCCCGCTGACGCTGCGGACGATTGCCGACGAGATCGAAATGCACGAATCGACCGTCAGCCGCGTAACCTCGAACAAATATCTTCAGTGCGAACGCGGATTGTTCGAACTCAAATATTTCTTCACCAGCGGCGTCGCGTCAGCCGATGGCGGCGAAAATGTGTCGGCTGAAGCGGTCAAGAACGCGATCCGCGCGCTGATCACGGCAGAGGGCGAGGCGATCCTGTCCGATGACACGCTCGTCGATCTGCTGCGCGGCAAGGGCTTCGACTTGGCCCGGCGGACAGTCGCCAAATATCGCGAGGCGATCGGTATCGGGAGCTCTGTGCAGCGGCGTCGGGCAAAGGCGCTAGGCCGCGCCGCCTGAGATTTCACGATTCGCCCATTGCACGCACAAAAAAAAGGCGATGCCGGGTTCGCCCGGCACCGCCCAATCGATTGTCGTAAAGTCGTTTAGCGCTTCGAGAACTGGAAGCTGCGACGGGCCTTGGCCTTGCCGTACTTCTTGCGCTCGACCGTCCGGCTGTCGCGCGTCAGGAAGCCTGCGGCTTTGACGACACCGCGCAAGCCGGGCTCATACTTGGTCAGTGCCTGACTGATGCCGTGCTTGACCGCGCCGGCCTGGCCCGAAAGCCCGCCGCCCTTAACGGTGCAGATTACGTCGAACTGATCCTTGCGATCTGTCACGCCGAATGGCTGATTGATCACAAGACGCAGAGTCGGGCGTTGGAAATACGCCGTCTGATCGCGACCATTGACGATGATGCGGCCAGTGCCGGGCTTGATCCACACACGAGCAACCGCATCCTTACGGCGGCCTGTTGCGTAGCTGCGGCCCTGCGCGTCGATTTCGCGTTCACGCAGGATGACCGGCGCCGGCTCGACAGGTGCAGGCGCAGGTGCGTCTTCCGCGCCCGATGGCGCAGGCGCGGCAGTTACAGCAGCAGCGGCAGGTGCCGCCTCAGTCAGGCTCTTGAGATCGGCCAGTGACTGGCGCGTATCGGAGGTTTCAGGAGTTTCGGACATTATGCGCCCACCTTGTTCTTGCGATTCATGCTCGCGATGTCGAGGACTACAGGATTTTGCGAGGCATGGTCATGCTCGGTCCCTGAGAAGATGCGCAGGTTGCGCATCTGCTGACGGCCAAGCGGCCCGCGCGGGATCATGCGTTCGATCGCCTTTTCGAGAATCCGCTCGGGGAAGCGCCCATTGAGCACCTTTCCCGCAGTCACACCCTTGATCCCGCCGGGATAGCCCGTGTGGCGATAATAGGTTTTCTGTTCAAGCTTGCGGCCTGTAAACTTCACCTTGTCGGCGTTGATCACGACAACGTTATCGCCACAATCGACATGCGGAGTGTAGCTTGGCTTATGCTTTCCGCGGAGGATGTTGGCGATAATTGTTGCCGCACGGCCAACAACCAGCCCATCGGCATCGACGATGTGCCATGTCTTTTCGACCTCTGCCGGTTTGATCGACTTGGTCGTCTTCATTAGTGCCTTCATGGCGAATGAGACCTTCTTCAAATGCAACGCGCGGCCCC